>NZ_JAEKNT010000460.1 GCF_016406725.1 Sphaerochaeta sp. S2
TATACGACCTGCAGGAGGTGTACTCGACATTATTGCAAAACTTGTGTCGGATACCATGACACAAACCATGGTTATCGATGATAGAGAAAGGTCTGCATACCCATGTCTTGGGCAGCCTTGATATTGGGCTCTGAATCATCAATGAACAGAATGTGTCGGGGAGGTGTTTGTACAAGATCAATGGTATGACGAAAGATTGGCTCTTCGGGCTTGTTTTCCCCCAGGATTCCAGAGATGACAAATTGGTCGAAGCATGCCTCTGCCCAGTACGCACCGTGTACCAGATGGTCATAGGTCTGTGAGGCCATATTCGATACCAGCACTGTCTTGATCCCCCTTCTACGCATATCATGTACCCACTTCACCATCCTAGGCCGCACATGTGAAAAACCCAGGATATCAATGGTAAAAAGCAATTCCAAGGTCTCTTCATCATCCCCTAGGGGACTGTGAGCATCTACCAACACCTGATGAAAGTAGGAATTTGCGTCATATTCACCTGAATCGAGCTTATCACGCTTTTCCCAGTAAGGAATTTCAAATACTGCTAGTGGCACCTGAGCAATATCTGATAGAAGACCAAGTGTATCCCTATCAATGAAGTCACTCATGACTCCTCCAAAATCGACAGCAAGCGCTTTCACCTGCATTGCAGGCAAATCCAATTGGACCAACTCATCTATGGTTCCCATCTTTATCCCCTTCTTGTAATGATTCTAATCGAATTGCATGAATATGATCTATTTCGTCTGTGGAGAATTGTCTCTCCCCCTACTGCCGATTATGTAGCGCTACCCACTATGAACAGCGAAAGAACAGTTATGGTATTATAAACTATGTCAGAGAAGGATTTATCCAGGACTCAGAAAAAGCACTCAAGGAGAAAGGGTTCGAACTCTCATCTTCAGAGTTTTCTGCCATTCAGAAACTCATAAGCCTTCGGTTTGATGAAGTCATCTCCAAATCCGAACAGCAGGGAGAGTCTTTTACCAAGTGAGCAATGATTTTCTCTTCAATCAGGATGGATCTCGACTGTTGTTTTGGTGCGGTGTAGAATCTCCGACACGGAGAGGGTTCTGGTATGACTGCAGAGGAACAGAAAGACAGGATACGGTACTTCTATGAAGTGGTGGTTTCACAAAATCAGTTGGATAGGTTGGACGATTATATAGCTGATACCTGTACGGTTCGGGTGGGAGAAACAGAGAATCTCTGTGGAATTGACGGAATGAGAGAGCATCTTCAGGCGATCAGGGTCACTTACCCCGACTACTCTATGCGCATCATCCGTCAACACTGTGACGGGGAGTATGTCATTTCTGAATTCATCATGCAGGCAAAACACGAGGGAGCATGGATCGGCATCAAACCTACGGGGAAGACGCTGACCTTTACCGGAGTTGACATCGACCGAATGGTTGATGGAAAAATCGTTGAGCACGGCGGGGCTGTCAATACGTTTGAGACGCTTTGGGAGAACCGGTTGATACAGCCGGTGTGATTGATAACGTCACACGAACAATGTACAGCTTTGATGGAAGCATCTACTACATCATCGGCATCAGAAAGGATATTCGATCTTGCATCGAGAAAGAACCCAAAGACTCAGTATCGATGACGTTCCAACCAAGATGTGCCCACAGTTTCAAGAAAACCAACAAGAATTATAGTTGCGGGAATCACAAGCCTACCATTGAGACCCCTATATGGCATCACAGCATGTTCTGACCCACTGGAAGGGGGGCAACATCATACACTTCTTTGGCCATGCCAAGTATGTGAGAATTCATATCGGATCGGGTGTGCTTGTCTATGTTCAAGATCGGCTGAATTCTTACTACAAAGGATCCTTCTTTTTTTACAGTTCTTCAGACGGATGTATCAACACATAGTGCGTACTACGTCCCTGTCCTTTCTGTTCCAGAAGATTCTTTTGTACCAAATCCTTGATATCTCGTATTGCTGTATCTTGTGATACTTTACAGATCTTTGCCCATTTTGATGATGTCAAATTACCCTTGAAATCATCCAAGAGCAGTGAAAGCATCTTTCTTTGGGTCTCTGTTATCGTGTATTTGGCTGCCTCTTGCCAGAATCTTGCCTTGATCAGTACACTATCTACAGTACTCGTTGATGCCTTTATTGCATGTGACAGGCAATCGAGGAACCAAAGGAGCCACCCTGTAATATCAAGTGTGCCCTTCTGTGTTTTCTCAAGGATTGCATAATAGCTCTCTTTCTCCCTCTGGATTTGTGCTGACATACTGTAGAAACGTTTTCCTGTACCATCAGATCTGGAAAGCATCATATCAGTGATGGCTCTTGCAAGTCTTCCATTCCCATCATCAAATGGATGGAGTGTAATAAACCAAAGGTGTGCAATTGCAGCTTGTACTATGGGGTGTTGCTTTGACGGAGTATTGATCCACGACAAGAACTGTGAAAGCTCATAGGGGAGTCGTTCAGCCTCGGGAGCTTGGAAGTGCACAATTTCCATTGGCCCATTACTTCTCGAGACAACTTGCATACGTCCTTCTTCATCACTTCTGAGCTGGCCAACACGTATCCTTCTCATTCCACTGAATCCTGTAGGGAAAAGGGAGGCATGCCAGCCAAAGAGTCTTTCCAGCGTGAGCGGGGTGTTGTAGTTCTCTATGGCATCAAACATCATGGATACTATACCGTCGATATGATGGTCGGAAATTTCTGATTGAGCGTACGGTATGTTCAGATGCCTGGCTACCGAAGAGCGGACTTGTCCATAATTGAGGTGTTCACCTTCAATGGCACTGGAGCTGATAATGTTCTCTGAAACTACATGCCAATTCGATTCTCTCTGCAGTTCAAATCCAAGGCTTTTCATACGACCCAGGACTTCTCCCTGTAAAAAGGTAGTGTTTGCGAGCGGTTCAAGCAGGGTTTCTTGATCCCAGGTAAAATGTGGCCATGTAGGGTTTTCATAGATATACATATATAATCTCCGCAATATTTGCGTAGATTGTACTACCTAATCTACGCAAATGCAATGCATGGAACTCCATATCAAGGTTGACTTCGCTGAAGGGGCGACGTTCGCTTACCTTGGTGTTGAAGGAGTGTGCAAGGTCCATGATACCCGGGAGAAACCTGAAGTTATCTCAATTTCTTCCAGTATCGTTGCTACATCACGTCGAGGTTCCCTAGGCCTTTAGCTGCAGCAAGAGGCTTCAAGAACATGAGTAACTTCATGAATATGATCTATTTCGTCTGTGAAGAATTGTCTCTCCCCCTACTGCCGATTATATAGAGTGCTGGTGAGATAAAAGGTCAATCGCAGCATAACTGGTTACAGAATATCCCCTGAAAAAGAACTCCATCACGACTATGAACAAAAAACAACAGGTTCTATTGCAAGCAGTTGCAATTTCATTTTCCCTACCAACGCCTCCCCTCGTGACAAATAAATGCATTTTCGCTATGATAAGGCATATTCAATTGGACAAAGGCGTCCATCAGAGGTACCTCTCATACGTGAGGTGTCTGTGATGGGCGCCTTTTTTCGTATCCAAGGAGACGCCCTATGAACGGCTACCATCAAAAAACACCTTTGGAGGGAGAGGTCCGCATTCCCAGTGGATGTGCCATCAGTGGCATCATATCACGGAGCGGAAAACGATTTTCTGGACGAGAAGCCATATCCTCCATCGCTGTCATGCACGACCGCTCGAATGGACTGGGAGGAGGGTTTGCCGGCTATGGCATCTACCCTGAATATGCTGACTTCTATGCGCTGCATGTCTTCTACTACTCAAGTGAGGCAAAACGAAGCTGTGAGGAATTCCTTGAAGAACACTTCGATCTCATCAACCTCTCCAAGATCCCTACCACCAAGCAGCACGCAATCACTGACGAGCCGCTTATCTGGCGCTACTTCGTCACCCCGCTACCTACCAAACTGGCCTCCAGTCAGTTGGATGAAAAAGAGTATACCTCACGGTGTGTGATCAAGGTGAACAAGGAGATTGACGGAGCCTATGTCTTTTCATCAGGAAAGAACATGGGTGTCTTCAAGGCAGTGGGCTACCCTGAAGATGTTGGGGAGTTTTATCGCCTTGATGACTACGAAGGGTACAGTTGGACGGTCCATGGTCGCTACCCGACCAATACTCCCGGATGGTGGGGAGGAGCACACCCTTTCAGCCTGCTCGACTACAGTGTGGTACACAATGGGGAAATATCGAGCTATGACGCGAACAGACGCTTCATTGAGATGTTCGGCTACGCCTGCACACTGATGACCGACACCGAGGTCATCACCTATATGATCGACTACCTCCACAGAAAACAAGGCTTGAGTTTTGAAGAGGTAGCCCATGTTATTGCTGCTCCTTTCTGGTCGACCATTGAAGGAAAATCCCAGGAAGAGAGAGAGGTATTCACCTATTTGAGAAACACCTTTGCAAGCATGCTTATCACCGGTCCATTCTCCATTATCCTTGGCTTCAGCGGAGGGTTGATGGCACTCAACGACCGACTCAAACTCAGGAGCCTTGTGGCTGCAGAGAAAGACGACCGTGTCTACCTGGCAAGTGAGGAAGCAGCTATCAGGGTTATCTGCCCTGAACCCGACCGGCTTTGGTACCCAAGCGGAGGAAAGCCGGTCATCGTCACCCTGGATAGTCAGCAAGGAGGGCAAGATGAGCATCAACTACCTGTATCCGGACTTTGAAGTAGTAAGAAACCAAGATAGATGCATCACCTGCAGGGTATGCGAAAGGCAATGTGCAAATGAGGTCCACTCTTTTGATGAAGCAACAGGTCGCATGAAAGCTGATGAGAGCAAGTGCGTCAACTGCCATCGCTGTGTATCCCTCTGCCCAACCCATGCACTGAAAATCGTCAAGACTGACCACATCTTCAAGGAGAATGCAAACTGGAAGGGAGAGGTAATACAAGATATCTATCGCCAGGCAGAGAGCGGCGGAGTACTGCTAGCTTCGATGGGAACTCCCAAGGATTATCCCGTGTACTGGGACAAGATACTGGTCAACGCAAGTCAGGTAACCAACCCCTCCATCGACCCTCTGAGAGAGCCAATGGAGACCAGGACCTACCTCGGGCAGAAAGCATCGGCAATAACCAGGGATGAGAAGGGAAGGATCATCACCAAGACCGCACCCCAGTTGAAACTGGAAATCCCGGTCATGTTCAGTGCCATGTCCTATGGTTCCATCTCCTATAATGCCCATAAGTCCCTTGCACTTGCAGCACAAGAACTCGGAATCTACTACAACACCGGGGAAGGTGGCCTCCATGAGGACTTCTACCAGTATGGGAAGAACACCATCGTTCAGGTAGCCAGCGGAAGATTCGGGGTACATCCGGGGTATTTGAATGCCGGTGCGGCAATAGAGATCAAGATGGGACAGGGGGCAAAACCCGGCATCGGGGGACACCTGCCCGGCTCAAAGATTGGTGAGGATATCTCAAAGACCCGCATGATCCCACTCCATAGTGATGCAATCAGCCCGGCACCACACCATGACATCTACTCCATCGAAGACCTCCGCCAGCTGGTCTTTGCCCTCAAGGAGGCAACAGCCTATACCAAGCCGGTCATCGTAAAAGTGGCAGCCGTGCACAACATCAGTGCAATCGCCAGCGGTATTGCACGCAGTGGAGCAGACATCATCGCAATCGATGGATTCAGAGGAGGAACGGGAGCAGCCCCTGCAAGGACAAGGGACAACGTGGGCATACCCATCGAATTGGCCTTGGCCAGTGTTGATGAGCGGCTGCGCCAGGAAGGAATACGTGGCAATGTCAGTCTGGTGGTAGGAGGATCGATCCGAAGCAGCAGTGATGTCCTGAAAGCCATAGCACTCGGTGCTGATGCGGTCTATGTAGCCACCAGTGCCCTCATTGCCCTTGGTTGCCACCTCTGCCGGACCTGTCATAGCGGAAAATGCAACTGGGGAATTGCCACCCAGAACCCAGAGCTGGTCAAACGACTCAATCCAGAGATTGGAAGTGAACGATTGGTAAATCTAATCACAGCCTGGAACCACGAACTCAAGGAGATGATGGGAGGGATGGGGATCAACTCCATCGAGGCGCTCAGAGGAAACCGGTTGATGCTCAGAGGCATTGGCCTGAACGAAACAGAGCTGCAAATCCTCGGCATCAAGCATGCCGGCGCATAGGAGGGATCGATGAAGAGAATCTATGTCAATGAACAGTGGTGTTTAGCCTGCCATCTTTGCGAGTACTACTGTGCGTACGCCAACAGCGGGCTCCTTGATATGGTCCAGGCATTGAAGGACAAACCTTTACATCCAAGGATACAGGTAGAACAGAAAGGAACCGTCAGTTTTGCCGTTAACTGTCGTCACTGCAGCGAACCACTCTGCCTCAAGAGCTGCATTGCGGGAGCTATCAGCCAAAAGGATGGTCTGATCGTCATCGACCAGGATAAGTGTGTCGGTTGCTACAGTTGCATCATGGCATGTCCCTATGGTGCCTTGATGCCAAGTGAAAGTGGAGTGATGCAAAAGTGTGAACTCTGTGCCACAAACAGCCATGGTCTCCCTGTTTGTGTACAAGGATGCCCGAACCAGGCCATCGTTTATGAGGAGCGTTAGCATGCAATATGTAATTATCGGGAATTCCATCACCAGTGTAGGCTGCATTGAGTCCATCAGGAAATATGACTCACAAGGGTCCATTACAGTCATCGGGGAAGAGAACCATCCCATCTATGCACGACCCCTCATCTCCTACCTACTCCAGGGAAAGACTGACGAGCAGAAGATGACCTACCGAGATGCAGGCTTCTATGAAAAACATAGTGTCCGTCTCCTTATAGGAAGAAAAGTGGAGAAGATTGATGCAGATTCTCAACTACTCACCTTGGACGACGGCTCTATTATGCAGTATGACAAGCTGCTGATCGCAACAGGCTCTCTTCCCTTCATTCCTCCAATGAAAAATCTTGAAGAGGTTGAGAAAAAACACACCTTCCTCTCCTTGTCTGATGCCAAGGAGCTTGAAGCAGAACTGCATCCCACGAGCAGTGTGCTTATCATCGGGGCCGGTTTGATCGGACTGAAGTGTGCCGAAGGAATTCTTGAGCGCGTACAATCAGTAACGGTGGTCGATTTGGCAGGGAGGATTCTTTCCAGTATTCTTGATGAGGAAGGATCGCTTCGGGTGCAAGCACATCTTCAGCAAGCAGGAATTCGTTTCCATCTTGAAGACAGTGTACGAGAATTTTGCGGCCAGGAGGCACTCCTGAGTAGTGGCAAGGTTGTGGGTTTCGATATCCTGGTCATGGCAGTTGGAGTCAAGCCAAATATACAATTGGCGAAGGATGCAGGACTGGCAGTAAACAAGGGAATTCTTATTGACCATACTTGCCGAACCAGTGATGCACATATTTGGGCCGGAGGGGACTGTAGTGAAGGATGGGAACTCCTAAGTGGAGAGAGGCGAAACCTTGCCTTGCTGCCGAATGCATACATGCAGGGCGAGAGTGCTGGGTACTCCATGACTGGAAATGAGCAACGCTTTGAAAATGCCATTGCCATGAATGCGATAGGTTTCTTTGGCTTGCATATCATCACAGCCGGGATGTATGAGGGTGAGGATCTCCTCTTTACCACAGAGAGCGGATATAAGCGGCTCTTCATCAAGGACAATCACCTGGTTGGATGCATCCTGATAGGGGACCAGGTCTCACGCGGGGGCATCTACACTGATCTGATCAGAAGCAGAACAGACCTCAGAACACTCGATTTTGCCATGATCAGCGAACAACCAGCCTTGATGGCTTTTGCACAGAAGGTGAGAAGTGAACAGTTAGGGAGGGCACAATGAAGCAGATAGACGTAGGGATGATGGAGTACCGGCATCTCAATGAACAAATACGCGAGAGCAAGGCAAAGCAGTTCACACTCTCCTCTGTGACCGGTCAGCGCTACATCGGCTGTGCCCAGAAGGATAAGATCATCACCATCAACGGTACAGCAGGCAATGGTCTTGGTTCCTATCTCGATGGTGCTACACTTATCGTGAATGGCAATGCACAGGATGCAACAGGCGATACCATGAATGAGGGAGCCATTATAATACATGGCTCCTCAGGCGA
Organism: Sphaerochaeta sp. S2; assembly: GCF_016406725.1. Lineage (GTDB taxonomy): Bacteria > Spirochaetota > Spirochaetia > Sphaerochaetales > Sphaerochaetaceae > Sphaerochaeta. The sequence continues at coordinate 8,126 of NZ_JAEKNT010000460.1, forward strand.
TGGGACAGGGTATGCAATGCGCGGGGGAAAACTCTATATCCGTGACAGTGCAGGGTACCGCTGTGGCATCCACATGAAGGCGTTTGAGGAGAAGCAACCACTACTGATCATAGGAGAGCGGGCAGGCAGCTTTCTTGGTGAATATCAGGCAGGGGGAACCATCATTGTTCTGGGAAGGAACCAAGAGGGTAAAGCTCCAGTAGGTTATTTCTGTGGGACGGGGATGCATGGTGGCGCAATCTATTTACGCTGTGATACACTTCCTCAGGGGTTGCCACCACAGGTTGCAGTACGCGATGCCGATGAAGAAGATAAAGCACTTCTTTCCAATCTTCTGGATGAGTACTGTACCCTATTCGAGTTTGACAAAAAACAGTTGCTTGCATCCCATTTTTTTGTACTGAGTGCAAACAGCACCACACCCTATCGGATGATGTATACCCATGTATGACAGAGGGAGGAGAAGGATGATGAGTAATACCCACCAAGAGGTGATGCAGTTCATCAAGGAACAGGATGTTCGGTTCGCCCGACTGGTATTCTGCGATATTTTCGGACAGATCAAGAATATTTCCATTTCGGCAAGTGAGCTGGAGCGGGCTTTTTCCAGTGGCATCAGTTTTGACGCATCCTCGGTGAAAGGATTCCTTGAAGTTGAAGAGAGCGACCTATTGCTCTTTCCCGACCCTGCTACCCTCTCCATTCTCCCTTGGCGTCCAGCCCAGGGCCGTGTGGTGCGGTTCTTCTGCTCGATCAAAAAACCCGATGGAACCCTCTTCGAGGGAGACACACGCTCCCTCTTGCAAGAGACAGTGAGAAAAGCCTCTTTGCAGGGCTACTCCTTTGGCGTGGGACCTGAGTGTGAGTTCTATCTTTTCAAGACCGATGAAAACGGCAGGCCGACCTACCAACCCTTGGACGAAGGGACCTACCTTGATGTTGCTCCCTTGGACAAGGGGGAGAATGTGCGAAGGGAGATCTGCCTGACCCTTGAGCAGATGGGCTTCTACACCGAACGCAGTCATCATGAGTCAGGACCAGGTCAGAATGAGATTGATTTCAAGTACGGAACCCCTGTTGAGGCGGCAGACGACTTCATCACGTTCAAATCAGTCGTAAAGACCATCTCAGACCGTAGTGGCTTGTTCGCTTCATTCCTCCCCAAACCATTGCAGGGAGAGAGTGGAAGCGGACTGCATTTCAACCTGTCCATCAAGGCAGAGGGAGAGCAGTACAGCAAGCTTGAGACGGCGATGAGCGCTGGAATCCTGAACAGGATCCAGGAGATCTCCCTCTTTCTCAATCCACTTGCAAACTCCTTTGAGCGCCTCGGTTCTTTCGAAGCTCCCAAGTATGTGGGATGGGGCCGGGCAAACCGTTCCCTGCTTATCCGTATTCCCTACACCAGTGGGGAATACCGCAGGATTGAGGTACGTTCAGCTGACCCTGCCTGTAACCCGTACCTTGCCATCACCTTGTTGCTGAGTGCTGCCTTGGAAGGAATTAGGGGGAATCTTGCCCTCGAGGAAGAGTACCAGGGGTCAGCGTACCAGAAGCAGACAGGTCGTATGCTCCCCTCCTCCTTGGCTGAAGCCATGGAGCTGGCGAAGCATAGCGATTTTGTACGATCAATAATCCCCGATCGTCTGCTCACCTGCTTTCTTGATGCAAAAGGAGCGGAGTGGAGGTCCTATGAGACGGCTGTAGACCCGTTTGAAGCGAGTCGAAAAGCTTATTTCCTGACGACGTAAAAGGAGTGTCCATGCTTCGAGCGCTGGTTGTATCATCAACACAGAAAGGATGTGACTCATTGTGTTCGCTTATGCGAGAGCATGACCGTTCCATTGAGCTCCTTCACTGTCTGAGCGCAGGAGAGGCACGGCGGCTAGTACTCGACCAGGAACTCGACTTGGTGGTCATCAATGCTCCTCTGCTGGATGAATCAGGAGAGGAACTGGCCGTCATGGTAGTACAACAGAGTCTGGCAGGATCCATCCTTGTAGTACGGAACCAGTACTTTGAACAGTCGGAAGCACTCTTCTCCGAGCAAGGGGTGCTTGTGGTCAGCAAGCCGGTGATCCGCCAGATGTTCTTCCAAGCCCTCAGCCTCGCACGATCAATGCGTCGTCGGCTGACAGCAATGCATACAGAGAATGAGAAACTCCACAAGAAGATTGAAGAGATCAAGATCATCGACAAGGCGAAATGGGTCTTGATCGAAAACCTTGGCATGGATGAGCAACAAGCACACCGTTACATGGAAAAGCAGGCGATGGATCTGCGCAAAAGTCGGTATGCCGTTGCTCTCTCCCTACTGAAGACCTACCAGATGTGAAACAAGAGACAAGGAGAATGATATATATGGCCAAACACATTTTTGTGACGGGCGGGGTCGTTTCGGGCCTCGGTAAAGGTATTACTGCAGCATCACTGGGAAGACTCTTGAAAGCAAGAGGACTGAAGATTGCAGCCCAGAAGCTCGACCCCTACATGAACGTGGACCCTGGAACAATGAGTCCTTACCAACATGGGGAGGTCTTCGTGACCGAGGATGGCTCAGAGACCGACCTCGACCTTGGACACTACGAGAGATTCATTGATGAGGACCTGAACAAGTACAGCAACCTAACCAGCGGTAGGGTGTACTGGAACGTACTGAGCAAGGAACGCAGTGGGGCCTACTTGGGATCCACCGTCCAGATCATACCCCATGTAACCACGGAGATAAAAGAGGCAATCTACGCACTGGACCGAAAGACCGATGCCGAGGTAATCATTACCGAAATCGGGGGAACCACTGGTGATATCGAGAGCCAACCCTTCCTGGAGGCCATCAGACAGATAGGGCATGAGGTAGGACAAGACAACTGTATTTTCATCCACGTAACCCTGGTTCCCTACCTGAAAAGCAGCGCAGAACATAAGAGCAAACCAACCCAGCACTCGGTGAAAGAGTTGATGGCAAGTGGTATCTTCCCCGATATCATTGTGACACGTAGTGATGAACCACTGGAGGAGAGCATCAAGGACAAGATTGCTCTTTTCTGCAATGTAAAGCGCGATTGTGTCATCGAGAACAAAACGGTACCGGTACTCTATGAGGCTCCGATGATGCTGAGAGCCGAAAAACTCGATGAGATTGTCTGCAGGGAGCTGAAGCTGGAAACCAGGGAGCCAGACCTCTCTGAATGGAAGACAATGCTGAAGCGTATCGAAGGTGCAAAGAAACATGTCCGTATCGCCTTGGTTGGAAAATATATCCAACTACATGATGCCTATCTCAGTGTGATGGAAGCGCTCAAGCATGGTGGGTGGGAACATGGAGCCGAGGTTCAGATAGACTGGGTGGACAGTGAGGAGGTGACCAAGGATACGGTAGAGAAACTCCTGTGTGAAGCGGATGGAATCCTCGTTCCTGGAGGCTTCGGAGACCGGGGCATTGAAGGAAAAATACTTGCAGCCCGGTATGCCAGGGAACAAAGAATCCCCTACCTTGGAATCTGTCTCGGGATGCAAATCGCCGTCATAGAATTTGCCCGCCATGTGGTAGGGTTCATTGACGCACACTCATCTGAATTTGCACCCGATTCCAAGCATCCGGTTATCGCCCTGATGCCAGACCAGCGGGGTAACATCCCCAAGGGAGGTACCATGCGCCTCGGTACCTACCCCTGTATGGTGAAACCGAATACACTCATGAGCAAGGTATACAAGGAATCTGAGAGTATCGGAGAGCGCCACCGGCATCGCTATGAGTTCAACAATGAGTTCAGGGAAATCCTTCAGGAAAAAGGCCTTATTATCAGTGGCACCAGTCCTGACGAAACCTTGGTTGAGGCTGTGGAGCTCTCATCCCATCCGTTCTTCATCGGAGTGCAATACCACCCCGAGTTCAAGAGCAGACCAAACCGTCCACACCCGCTTTTCAGTGGCTTCATTGCCGCATCCCTCGGACAGCAGAGTTGACAGTTTGCCTTCTCTGCGATAATTTTGTGTATGCGTTCAGGGGCCATAGCTCATCTGGTAGAGCGACTGGTTCGCAATCAGTAGGTAGAGGGTTCGAGTCCCTTTGGCTCCAGCATACAGACCCGTCTCTTAAGAGGCGGGTTTGTTGTATCTTCCCGGAGCAAAAACCGTTCTCCCTCACCATTTCACGATTGCCTTTTTGAATATACAATGGTAAAATGCAACTACTTGCAACACAGGATGGAATGAGAGACCCAATACATCCCCCACCATCTTGAAAGCAAGCTTGGTTAGGATTTCGTTTACAGAGAAAGGAGTGTCGCGATGAAAAAACTACTGATGACATTGGTAGTCCTTCTTGCATTGGGTCTCCTGTTTGCAGCAGGTGGTGCAGAAACCAAGGCTGAGACAGAAGAAATCACATTGGAGTGGTGGACATGGGATCCTGAGCTGCTTGAACAGAACGAGCAGATCATCAGCTCCTTCGAGGCGGCCAACCCTGGGGTTACAATCAATAACACCATAGTGGGAACCAAGGAGTATTGGACCAAGATCCGTATTCAGGCCAACCAGAACAAACTTCCTGATGTCTTCACGATGAGCTCTGGGTACATTGAGGAGTGGGCGAAGGCAGGTCTTTTGTACAATCTTGATTCCTTTATCAAGAATGACGATACCTTCACAAACTTCTATCAGTCCATTTTCGATACCAGTAAAGAGATCAGCAACACAGAGAGTTACTACTCCATTCCCTTTGCATTGGTCACCACGGTGCTCTATTACAATAAGGATGCATTCGACGCAGCCGGGGTTGCCTACCCGAGTGATGACTGGACCTGGGATGACTTCAAGAAAGCAGCCAAGCAGCTCACCATCGACAAGAACGGGGACGGAAAAACCGACCAGTGGGGACACTGGTTCTATGGCCGCTATGCGCACATAGAGCCTTGGGTCTATGCAAACAATGGAAAACTCATTGATAAGAACTCCATGCAGTTCAATCCTGACAAGAATGCCATGGATGCCATCAAGATGCTGACTGACCTTGTTCTCGTTGACAAGGTTGCCCCACCCCAGAAGGACATGACCAGCTTCCAACAGCAGGATGTATTCAGCCAGGGAGTGGCAGCAATGTGGGTCGATGGCTCCTGGTTCGTCGATACACTCCGAAAGAATGTAGGCGATGACATGCGATGGGGCATTGCACGGGTTCCCAGTGGACCTGCAGGACCAAGCAATCTTACCTATGGATGGCCAGACAGCTATGCCCTGGCACCAAACACCAAACATCCTGAAATGGCTTGGAAGTTTGCCAAGTACGTTGCAGGAGAGGGAATCAACCTGGATGTATACATGGCAGGAAAGATTCCCTCTGCAAAGAAACTTGCAGAAGATCCCCTGTTTGCCGATCCCAGCAAACAGCCAGGAGAAGAGATGAACCTCCTCAGAGAACATGCGAGCGGCCCAATGACCACCAGCTACACCATGGGGTGGAGTGAATGGAGAGGATATGGTGGCTCTGAGTCTCTTGGGCTCAACGGTACCATTGATGCAATCATCAACAGCCATATGAGCTTTGACGAGGCTTTCAAGAAGGGAACAGAGAACATCAACTCTGTCTTGAAGCGGTATTATAAGTAACGTACAGTGTATGTATGAGCTGGTTGTCTGGAATACCGGACAACCAGTCTCACTAGTGAGGAAGAGTACATGACCCACCCCCCATACCGATGGCACAGCAAGCTCACTCCCTGGGTGTTCATCATCCCCACCGTAATCGGCATTCTGGTATTCCGTCTTATCCCTATCGTCTCTTCCCTCTACCTCAGCTTTACCGATTGGAATCTCTTGAGCTCCCCTGCATTCATCAAGCTTGGGAATTATCAAGAGTTACTCTCCAGTGAGGAGTTCATCGGAATTGTGGTGAATACCTTGCAGTTCTCCTTGATCTACGTTGTTGGATCCATTGTCTGTGGACTTGCCCTTGCCGTCCTTATCAATGTACGGATCAAGGGAATTTCCTTCTTCCGCTCAGCCATCTATCTCCCCGTGGTAACCTCTGCTGTAGCAGTGGGGATCATCTGGAACTGGATGCTCGGCCCCACCTATGGGTTGGTGAACAACCTCATTGAAGCAATAGGGCTGACCCCACCCTACTGGCTTGGGGATACCAAGCTTGCCCTGAATACCGTTGCCTCAGTGCAGGTCTGGAAGATGAGCGGCTACTATATGATCATCTTCCTCGCCGGTTTGCAGGGTATCAACAGAGATACGCTTGAATCAGCAAGAGTTGATGGGGCCAATGCATTCCAGAGTTTCTTCAGGATTACCCTCCCCATGCTGATGCCAACCCTGTTTTTCGTACTCACCATCACCATCATTGACTCGTTCAAGAACTTCGAGCTGATTTATGCCATGACCAAGGGAGGTCCACAGAACGCGAGCAACACCCTGGTTTATGATGTCTACCTCAATGCTTTCGTCTACTACCGGGTAGGCTATGCCTCAGCGATTGCCTACATCCTTCTGATATTCGTAGGACTGATGACCCTTTTCAACTTCTACATCAAGAAGCATCTTGTCCAGAACTTGGATTGAGGAGAATGACGATGAAACAAAAAAACGCAGACCGATATCGTCTCCTCCTGATCGCCGTTGTTGCGATTCTCTATATCTTCCCCTTCCTCTGGATGGTCTCCAACTCATTCATGTCGGAGAAGAACATCTTCTCCGTACCCCCGAAATTCATCCCCGACCTTCTCTTCACCGACCAGGTGCTCGATAATTACAAGGAAGTCTTCACCCAGTACAACTTCGGCAGATACACCATCAACAGTCTCTGGGTGTATGCATTGGCAGCATTTGGACAGATACTGGTCTGTTCACTTGCAGGATTCGCGCTATCAACCATGCACTTCAAGGGAAAGAATCTCATTTTCTCCCTCCTGATCTTTACGCTCATGATCCCCGTTCAGGTAACCATTATCCCCGAGTATTATCTCTTTCTCAAACTCAACTGGATGGACACCTATCTCCCCTTGATCGTACCCTCTTTCCTTGCTGGAGCCTTTGGGACCTTTATGCTCAAGGAGTTCTTTGCCCAAGTGCCCCGCCCGCTTTTTGATGCAGGGATCATAGATGGGGTGAATGCCTACCAGATGTTTGCACGCATCTACCTACCCCAAGCCTCCAGTCCTATCGCCACCCTCTTCATCATCGCATTCATGAACAACTGGAACGATTTGCTACGCCCCATGCTCTATATCTCGAGTAGGAAACTCTATACTGTGACCATTGCCCTCTCCCAGTTCCAGAACCAGTATGGTGTCAAATGGAACCTACTTCTAGCTGGAAGTGTACTCTCCGTTCTTCCCCTGCTCATCATCTTCGCATTCAGCCAACGGTACATCATCGAGAGCACCATGAACACAGGCATCAAGGGGTAGCATGAGAAACACCATCATTACTGAGACCCATCAAAACAAGGAAATACAACGTTTCCAGGTCGTGGAAGAGTTTGCATGGAAAAACTTGCAGTTCGTCTCTCCTGGTTTCGATGCAGGATCAATCAGGGAGATCGCAAGGCTTTACCGGCTCAACATCGTGGAGAAAGACCCCTCCGCCTATGGCAGACTGGTCTTCTTCCATGTACCTGAGAATATCGATCTTCCTTTTTCTCCTCATATTGAAGATACGTGGTTTTTCTCCAGGAACATCACCGCCAAAGTGCAGCTCCAGAAGCTTGCAGATGAGGGTAGTCTCTACAAGGATGGAGCATGGATAAGCAAGGATACTTCTGTCAGGCTGTTCCTTAACCAGCTGGAGAGAGAGCATCACCTTGAGATGGTTTCGGGTAAAAAGGATGAGATTACCTTCATCCCCATTGATGGGAAGGTAGGATTTCCCTCTTCCCTTGACTCTCCCCTCGTCGTAAACTCCCATTTTTTCCTGATGGATCCCACAGACCTCGACTCCCCCTTCTGTGAACTTGGTACCCCCCACGGCCTAGCGCTCAAGGATGGAGTGGTACTCAATCCACCACTGAACCATCGGCCTTGCCTCTTGGTGGATAGAGCAGGGATCAGCCACACGACACAGGTTGAACTGACTGATTTGGTGGTGGAAATCGACTCTGTGCAGTACCGACATGAAAGAAATGCAATCTTTTACTTCCGCCCCGAAACCTGTATCACACCAAGTAGTGGTGGTACCGATATTGTCATTACCGGTAATACGGTTGTAGCGGTAAAGCAGGGAGGAAATACGAGAGTGCCAATGGCTGGTTTTGTCCTCAGCTTGCGTGAAGATATCGCAGTTCATGAGCCCTCTGTCCGGTATCTTGGATTAGAGGCATACCAGTTCGGCATACAAGTAGGACCACCTATGATGAGGGAATCGAGTATGGTCGACTCTCTCTGCTGTCCTTTTTTTAATCCACTCGTTGCTGAGACTTCCTTTCCACCAACCGTCTATCCACTGCCGTTCTCATCAGCTCGGGCTGCTCGTATCGCCCTGGGAACAAATAGAGAGGGAGAGCCCGTACTGGTGTGGGCTGAAGGAGCAAGCAAACGAGATTATAAGAGAGGAAAGGAGAGCTCAGGGGCTTCCTTGCTTGAGTTGGCACAGTTTTGTGACCGACAACACTACCAGGAGATCATCAACCTTGATGGTGGAGGGTCGTCACAGATTATCTATGAAGGAAAAAGATACCTGAAGATTGCCGATCGATATGAGGACAACTGCGAAGCTGAACGTCCAGTCCCCCTTGCGCTGGTCTTTAGCGCTTCCTGTTCGCAGTAATCAGAACCAGCCCAGAGATAGACAACAGCACCAAACAGAGCATGATCGCCGTATTGTAGGAACCAGTGGTATCAGCAATCCAACCACCAATGCCAGGAGCAATGATACCGGCAAGTCCGTATGAGAGGAAAACCAAGGGGTAGCGCTTGGAAAATGCTGTTACCCCATAGGTCTTGGAGAGATACCCTGCATAAAGTACAAACTGTGAGCCAAACAAGAAGCCCAGGACAAGTACGCTTACCAGAAATAGCAAGCTACCCGATGCAACTCGTATCAGTACATAGAAGAGAGAAGCGAGCAGGAGTGACCAGGGAATAATACGATACCCTGTCCTGTCAAAGATATGTCCCCATATAATCCTACCGCTCAGGTTCCCAAGCGAGAACAGGACAACCGAAAGCACGGTCATCTCCTCAGCAAGACCCTTGGAAAGAGCATAGGGAGCAAGGTTGCCTACAAGCAGCAATCCAGCGAAGGTTCCACTGAACATCCCGAGGATACTGAGCACCATAGGCTTCTCAGAATGGGCTTGATGTGCTTGCATATCCCCTGACTTCTTTCCTGTGGTCGCGGGGGGGGAAGAGAGCAACAGCGCGGCAAGGAAGAGCAGCGATCCACTGACAAGACTATAGAAGAGGAAGAAACGATCCAGGGAAAGACCGGAGAGCTTACCTGCCTCAATGATGGAAGAAAGAATGATGGCCCCTCCTCCAAACCCTCCAACAGAGAGTCCGGTGATCAATCCCTTTGGCGAGGAAACCACTGCATCCCAACCGAGAGGGGAACCACATAAGCAAAGCCAATTCCAGAACCAGCGACAACTCCTACTGCAAGCAATAAGAGGGGAAAGGAACCGTGGGAACGGGAGGCTAGGAAATACCCTGCCATATAGAGGAGCGCACCAATGAGGGCAGGAAGCCTTGGCCCTTTCCTGGCCAATAAGTGTCCGGAGTACACCATGACCAAGGTAAAGACAGCAATGCTCAAACCGAATACAAACCCACTCTCCCCGTTGCTGATACCATAACTCTCTGCAAGCCATGGGGTAAGGGTACTCCAAGCATAGATTCCCCCCAATATGGTTTGCATAATCAGTCCGGCAATCAGGACAATCCAACGGTTGTGCATCGGCACTCCTTAAGAAAAAATTTTTAGGCAGTATAAAAATTTTGTCTAGATGGTGCAAGCATCATGGCCAATTTCTTACGTGGTACTGTATGCTCCCTGATGGAGATGGCGAAAGACCAGATACAGAATAAACAGAGCAGAGAGAAAGTCAGCAATGGGGAAGGCAAGATAGATTCCCTTTGCTCCGAGGTAGCTTCCAAGCAGCAAGATCAGGGGAATCAAGAGAACAAACTGCCTTCCTATCCAGAGTACGAGTGCCGGTAAGGCCTTCCCGATCGCCTGGAAAAAGGCCGTTCCTACACTTTGCATCCCCAAGAACGGCAGACTGGCCAACAGCAATCTGGCCGCCGGCACTGCCCTTTCCAGCAATTGCTCATCCTTGGTAAAGAGGCGAAGAAAGATGCCAGGAAACAGGGTAACGAGCAGCAGAAAGAAACATCCAATGAGAAAGGTAACAAGTAGGGAGGCCTTGAGTACCCGAATGACCTCTTCATTTCTCCTAGCTCCTGCATGGTAGCCTACGATTGGCTGGAATCCCTGGACAATACCTGAGATCGGCATATTGAAAAACCAATGTTCACAACTTAAGAAAACCTGAGGTTTGAGCAACCCCTCAAGTCATATTTAATTGTATTATTTGCAATAAATTAAGACTCTTTTTGCCAAATGTTATATAATAACAATATCATAATTGTATAACTGAGGGCA
>NZ_JAEKNT010000461.1 GCF_016406725.1 Sphaerochaeta sp. S2
ATGTGGTCGTGCAATAAAGACGACCAATAGATTAAGAATGATTGTTTATGCAATATTCTTTTCACTTGGTGCTGGCGTTAATTTTATCGCTTTTACCAATATACATTGGTTTAGCAATAACTTATCATTTGAAGCTTTAACGATCTTTTCTTCTGTTGGGACATTGTTGATATCTTTAGGTATCTTTATTGGTTCTATCATTCCAATTCAAATGAAAATAGAAAAGTTGAATAGTAATTATTATAAGTTCGCTACATATATTGTTTGGTCGATAATGGTAATATTTATGTTGAGAATCAATGCTGGATTCGGTAGTTTATCAGGGTTGAGTTTTAGCTCTGATTTTTATACAACACTCGAGTATATCAATGCAGTTTTATTGATTATGGCATTCGGAATTTCATTTAGAATATACAGTTTAGAAAAAAATAAATACTTATTAAATTTCATGAACGGTATTTTAATTTTAATTTTGGCTCAAGTGATCAGATTATCATTTTTAAACTACGCCTACCTTTACCATTTACTCTATAACTTGTATGTTTTGATTGGGTACATTTATCTCTATAACACGATATTTGGATATAATATCTTAGGGCCGATACAAGGACTAATCAATGATGAAAAGCAGATTAAGCTATATGCAGAAAATCTAGAAGTCATTGTTGAAAGGCGTACCACTGAGATGAAAAACAATAACCTTCGGTTGATACAGGAAATTGAGTATGCTAAAAGTATTCAACAATCACTTTTACCCGCGAGAAAGGTTAATTTCAATAAAGTCACTTTCGTATCAGAATACTATCCTTGTGAAAGACTGAGTGGTGATTTCTTTGACATATATCGACTGGACGATGATAACATAGGTATGTATGTTCTCGATGTATCTGGACATGGGGTATCAGCAGCGCTGATGACGATGTTCTGTAATAACTATATCAAATCTTCTGAAAAACTTATAATGAAGTATAGAGGTTTAAAACCACATAGAAACCTAAAACATTTCTATGAGGAATTCAATAAAATGAAATTTCCTGATGAAATGTACATGGTAATGT
>NZ_JAEKNT010000462.1 GCF_016406725.1 Sphaerochaeta sp. S2
GCAAAAAAGTTTACAAAGTAGACAACCGGAACCCCAAGACCTACCAAGAGTAGGACAGACCCAAGCATTACTGCTCCTTCTACATGGTGCATTAAGAAGCTGATAATGGCTGAGGCTGACATGATTGAGGCAAAGATGACAGGGCTCTTGTACAGTTTCAAGCGCTTGATTATGTTGAATATGAGGAAATTCCTGAAATTACTCTCACTCAAGTGTATTGCTATGGTCATGGTCCTACTATATCATAAAAGAGCGAGGTTTTATTTGCTTTTTGGATTTTGAATGGTAGTATGAAATCACATATACATGGAAACAACTACCAGAAAAGGGTTTCATCTGAATCTCTTTCACAGAATATTTCTGTTTCTCATCGTCTTTGTCCTCTGCATATTTCTGCAGCTGGGTATTTCTGCATATAAAGAAAAGTACATAATGAACCCAATACAGAAGAGTTCAGGAAATGTACAAACAATCAGTTTGGTTCTCAATGCTTTTGGGCAGACTCGGGAGCTGCTTTCCTCCTATCGTTGGGATTTTGGGGATATCGCCGCATTGGTTTCTGGTCTGAGAAGGGAATCGCAAATAGTTGAGGATAACCTGGGAAAGATTGATTCCGATATTTCTTCGGTTGGAGTAGATCAATATCTTCTTGTAAGTGCTGTACATACTACATATAGTGCATATAATCACTACCTCATGCTTTTAGAGGATTTACTGATCAGAAACCATATTACGAAGGCATCTGAGTTGTATTACACCGATCTTGAGCCAAGCATAAACCACCTGTATCAGTATATGCAACAATTGATGGAACAATCCATTATGGATAACCAGTCTACCTATGATCGTCTGATGGTGCTCAATGAGCGACTTGATATCATCTATAACTTGACGGTCCTGGTTATGCTTATCTTTGGTGTTGTTACGTTTAGGGAAGTGATACGTATGCTCTCAATTGTGCAGGAGATGGCCAAGGCTTCCAAGGCAATCACAGCAGGTGATTTTGATCGGCCGGAGTTTAGTGAACACAGAAAGGACGAGTTAGGGGATATGACCCGAGCTTTCAATGAGATGAAGATGGCGATGCGGAATCAGGTCTCCCTATTACAGGCAAACAATGAAATGGAGAAAGAGATATATCGCAAGGATACCGAGGCCTTGGCTATGCAGACACTGCTGGAACGTGAAAAACTGCAACTGCTAAGGAGCCAGGTGAACCCTCACTTTCTGTTCAATACCATCAATGTGATAAAATATACGGCACAGGAGGAGCATGCAAAGAAGACAGATGCGTTACTTTCTTCCCTCGCTCGTCTTTTTCGCTATGCATTGGCCGATAATGAGGTGTTGGTCCCTCTCTCCAGGGAGATCAAGATTGTGGATGAGTATTACAGTCTCTACAAGGCACGCTTTGCAGAGAAAATCTCGCTTTTCTGGAATATTTCTCCCTCCTTGGTACTGACAGAGACGCTGGTACCTTCCTTTTTCCTTCAGCCATTGGTAGAGAATTCTTTCAAACATGGACTTGGTCCCAAGGAAGGACGAGGAAGTGTCTGGCTATCCTTGGGAGTAAAGGAGGATTTGTTGATCGTACAGGTTGAGGATGATGGGATTGGGATGGATACAGAGCAATTGCATATTCTCCGAACTCGGTTGTTGGACCATCCTGTTACCGGGGAACATATTGGGCTTTATACGGTTGCTGCCCGACTGAAACTCATAGATACTCGCTGTAGCTTTGAGGTGACATCCGAAAAAAGGAAGGGCACCAAAATTTCGATCAAGATGCCTTTAATGCTCAACGATGAGGAGGAAACAGATGATTAAGATACTGATTGCTGATGATGAACATATCGAACGGGAGTTATTGCATAAGATCCTTTCAGACAATCCCTTCTATGAGCTCTATCAAGCGGAGAATGGTCGTCTGGCCGTAAACTATGCCGAACTCTACGATGTGGATATAGTGCTCATGGATATCGAGATGCCCGCTCTTAATGGGATAGAGGCATCCAAGCGGATACTACAGGATAAGCCAACTTGCCGTATCATTTTTATAACAGCCTACAGCATTTTTTCCTATGCATGTGAAGCTGTGAAACTCGGAGCAATCGATTATATACTGAAGCCAGTGGACAAGGCAGATGTATGTAGGGCCGTCAAGCGTGCAGAGAGCCAAGTTGAAGCTGAGCGCCAGCTCAAGGCAGTCAGGCCCGAAGCCGAATGCTTGCAGGGGGACGAAGGTGTCGACAAGGCTGCATTGATGATGTCCAAGGTGAAAAAGTATCTGGAACATAGTTATATGAATTATGATCTTTCCCTTGATTCAGTAAGCTCGCTGCTGAATATAAATCCATCATACTTGAGTTGTATTTTCAAGCGTTGTACAGGAGTCAACTTTCTCGACCATATCACCAATCTCAGAATCAATGCTGCAAAGGAGTACCTTGCAGACCCGTTCAAATCCATCGCAGAGATAGCTTCCATGGTAGGTTATGAGAGCCCCAGCTATTTCAGTCGTGCGTTCAAGAAGAATGCCGGAATCACTCCAACTGAGTACCGGCGGCTGAGCGGTGGAGGTACAGGTAGATGAAAAAACTTGTGCTCATGGCTTTCCTCTTTGTCCTCGTCTTCGTTTCTTGCAAGAAGGAGGAAACTAGTTATCCTGAGTTGGTGCTTCGTTATGCTGACAACCAGAGTGATGGCTACCCAACAGTGGAAGCTGCGAAGTATTTTGCAGAACTCGTAAAGGAAAGGACTGATGGGAAGATTGAAATCAGGGTATTTCCTGATAGTGCCCTAGGTTCTGAGACCAGTGTCATGGAGCAGATGGGGTATGGTGGTATCGACATGTCCCGATTCTCTGTTGGGACGCTTACCCGATACTTTCCCAAGCTGTGGACTTTGCAGCTTCCATATTTGTATACCGATAGCGACCACATGTGGAGGGTTCTGGATGGTGAGATTGGGGATATGTACCTGCAAGTGTTGTCTGGGAAAGGGCTTATTGCCTTGGCTTGGTATGATGCAGGGGCGAGGAGTTTCTATACCAGGATTCCCGTAACCAATATTGAAACACTCAAGACCATGACCATCCGGGTCATGGAGAATGACATGATGAGCCGTACTATTGAGCTTCTTGGTGCTGAAGCAGTACAGATACCGTATGGGGATGTTTATTCTGCGTTACAGAAAATGCGGATTGATGGGGCAGAGAACAACTTTCCGAGCTATGTATTTACTGGTCATTACCAGGCAGCTCCATATTTTTACCAGGACGAGCACTTCCGCTTGCCGGAAGTGGTAATGATGAGTGTTTATGCTGAGCAGAAAATTGCGGCTTTAGACCCTTCTTTTGTTGAAGTTGTCAGGACATGTGCTGTGGAGAGTGGATTGTATGAGCGAATCCTCTGGCAACAAGAGGAAGAACGTGCTTACGAGAAGGCAATAGCCTCTGGAGTAGTGGTCACCAAACTCAGCGAGGATACGTTGCTTTACTTAAGGCAGATAATGGAACCGCTCTACCAAGAGCTGGATGAAATCGAGCAGGATATTGTGCGGAGGATTGAAGATATCTAGGATTTCGGTTTTTCAATTTTTTTGATTCATTGCATTATCTTTGGCTGCATCTTGCGCTGGCAGAATTCCTCTTTTACAGTTTTGATAAAACCTAGACATTCTGGGTCGAATTACTTTAGGAGGCGATTATGAAACGAGTATTGATTGTTCTATTGGCACTGTTGCTCAGTTCTACCCTGCTCTTTGCTGCTGGTGAAAAAGAAGCAGCTGAAGCTGGTGGTGAAAAAAATGTGAAGCTTGTCTATGC
>NZ_JAEKNT010000463.1 GCF_016406725.1 Sphaerochaeta sp. S2
GGGGGGCCGGGAGGTATGCACCGGCTAATTCGTCGGCAGCGTCAGATGTGTATAAGAGACCAGGGTGTCTGGTGACTGAGACCGTCGGCAATGCTGACTTCTGTCTCCTGGTTGCTGAACCTACCATTTTTGGAGCACACAACCTGGCAATGGTACATGAGTTGGTAACCCTTATGGGGAAACCTTCTGCAGTACTCCTGAACAAGACCCAGGAGGGAGAGAACCCCAGTGAGGTCTATGCAAGGGAGCATGGGCTCAAGATTATTGGATCACTCCCCTACGATGAGCATTTGGCCCTCCTTTCCAGTGACGGGTATCTAGCTGCCGAGAAAGATGAACACTATCACACCTATTTCAAAGATTTGCTGTCAAAGGTAGTACAGGAGGCCAGCCATGCATCAGATTCTGATCCTCAGCGGTAAGGGAGGAACAGGCAAGACCACGGTGGCCAGTGCCTTTATCAACCTCAGCGAAGCAAAAGCCTATGCCGATTGCGACGTCGATGCACCAAACCTTCATCTCGTGATGGGAGCATATGAGCAAGAGCAGAAGAAAGACTATTTTGGATTGCCCAAGGCCGTGATCGACCCAGATATCTGTATCAGTTGCAACAAGTGCTTCGAGGTATGTCGATTCGACGCCATTAAGCCAGGAAACCCGTATAAAGTGCTCCCCATCGCTTGTGAAGGTTGCAACTACTGCATTCATGTCTGCCCTGTGGAAGCAATACACAGTGAGGAGGCAAAAGTCGGAGACCTGAAGCTGCTGAAGCGTAATGATGAGGTATTCTCAACAGCAATGCTCCTGATGGGTAGTGGTACTACCGGGAAACTGGTCAGTGAAGTCAAGAATCAGCTGAAGGAAGTGAGTAGCGACCATGAAGTTGCAATTCTAGATGGCAGCCCTGGCATAGGGTGCCCGGTAATTGCATCCTTAAGTGGGGTAAGCCTGGCACTTATGGTTGCCGAACCCTCGGTCAGTGGGCTCGCTGATCTGAAACGTGTGCTGGCCAGTGCCAGGCAATTACAGGTACCAGTTGCTGTTATTGTAAATAAATATGACTCAAATGAACGCAAGAGCGCAGAAATAGAAGTATACTGCTACAAGGAGGGAGTACCATTCCTTGGAAAAATCCCCTACGACAAGATGGCACTGGAAGCAATTAATACCAATAGGACGTTGGTCGAAATGAACAGCAAGGGAGCTGAGGCGATCAAGACCATCTATGAGAAGACCTTACGATTGATGAAGGAGCGTATCCACACATGAAAATAATCACATTGGTGGAGAACACCACCAACAATGCAACGTTGAGAGCAGAACATGGATTGAGTCTCTACATCGAAGCAAGTCAGAAAACCATGCTCTTCGATATGGGAGCAAGTCCCTTGTTTGCTGAGAATGCAGAAAAGCTCAATGTTGATCTGAAGAAGGTTGACCTTGCCATACTCAGTCATGGCCATTATGACCATGGAGGTGGTATTAAGACCTTTTTCAGAATAAACAGCACCGCACCACTGTATGCAAGAAAGGAAGCCTTTGGGCCACTCTTCTCCGAGCGAAGTGAAGGAGACTACCACTATATTGGAGTCGACCAGGAATTACTGAGGAACAACCGCCTTATCTTTACCTCAGCACTCACCCCGGTAGCTGAGGGAGTATCCTTGTTCAGCAGAGTGGAAGGCACTCGCTTCATTCCCACGGGAAACAAGAGCCTGTTCAAGAAGGAGGGAGAGGCATATATTGTCGACCCATTCACCCATGAACAGTACCTCGCAATCAAGGAAGGGGATGAACATGTCTTGGTAAGCGGATGTTCTCACCGCGGGATCGTAAATATCCTGGAAGCCTTCCACGATGAGTTCGGTTCCTATCCCACTCGCGTAATCGGGGGATTCCACCTCTACAACCACCGCACGGGCAAGCCTGAGGACCCAGAAGTCCTGGACCAGATTGCAGCCATCCTCTTGGCAAGCAAAGCAATATTCTACACCTGTCACTGCACAGGAGAAGAAAACTACACCTACCTCAAGGGGAAGATGGGGGAAGCCATTCATTACCTTGCAGGTGGAGATATCCTCGACTTCAAGACACATAAGGAGTAGCAACATGGCACAACCTGATATAGATATGAGAGCACATTCCAAGACAGGAAGCACCATCGGCAATATCATTGCAGTTGTAAGCGGAAAGGGAGGGGTTGGAAAATCCTCGGTTACCAGCCTACTCGCTTCTGAAATGCAAAGGCGTGGTCACAAGGTGGGAGTACTTGATGCAGACATCACAGGTTCCTCCATCCCAAAGATGTTCGGTATCCATAGCAAGGCAACCGGGGAAGAAGGCAGAATTGAACCAGCGGTAAGCAAGAATGGCATCAAGGTTATCTCAACAAATATGTTGTTGGATAATGAGAGTGATGCGGTCATATGGCGTGGCCCCCTGATTGCAAACACGGTCAAGCTCTTCTACACCGATGTGGACTGGAAAGAGTTGGACTATCTCTTTGTTGATATGCCCCCTGGGACGGGAGACGTCCCCTTGACGGTGTTCCAATCCCTTCCTGTTGAAGGAATCGTCATGGTTACTTCCCCCCAAGAGTTGGTTTCCATGGTAGTGGAAAAAGCAGTGAACATGGCGCAGAAAATGAATGTACCGATTGTGGGATTGGTGGAGAACCTCTCCTATTTCCTCTGCCCTGACAACCAGAAGCAATACAAGGTCTTCGGAGAAAGCCATATCGATGTGGTTGCAGAGCACCACAACCTTGAGGTACTTGCAAAACTGCCCATCGACCCACTGTTGAGTGAAGCGTGTGATAATGGAATGATAGAAGCATACCAGGGAGCCGATCTTAGCGGTCTCTGTGACATATTGGAAGCAAGGGAGAAATAAGGAATGTTGAAAGTAGCAGTAGCAAGTGAAAAGAAGAATGTATGTGGTCATTTTGGGCACTGTGAGAGCTTTGAAATTTTCGAGACAGAGAACGAAAAGATTCTCAAGCATGAGAGCATGCCAAACCCTGGCCATCGTCCCGGTTTTTTGCCCAACTACCTTCACGAACTGGGTGTGAACACCATTATCAGTGGTGGAATGGGCGGAGGTGCAGTGGATATCTTCAATGAACACAACATTGAAGTCATTGTTGGGGCAAAAGGGTCTGCAGAAGAAGCCGTCAAGCAGTACCTGGAAGGAAATCTAGCCTCCACAGGGAGTGTTTGCCACGAACATGCCCATCATGATGAGTGCGGTGAATAACCGGAAAGGCTTCAGGATCATACGTACTACCCTGTCTCGCGGAGGCAGGGTACTTTTTTTCATGCTTCTTGCAATTACTTGCTAATTTCTTCATACTTCTGCTTCTACCAAACAATTCCAAGAGTTTTTGCATGAAGCAAATCAAGGATACCGCAGTCGGTATTCCCCAACGTTCGTATATTTCGCGCCTTCCTTTCTATTATGGGTGGGTAATTCTCATTGCTGGTGCAATAGGAGTTTTGGCAAGTATCCCTGGACAGACCATGGGTGTGTCTGTATTCACCGACCATCTTATCACCTCTCTGAATATATCCAGGGTCGGTATCTCATCTGCCTATATGGTAGGAACACTGGGAAGCAGCCTTATTATCAGCTATGCAGGAGTGCTCTTTGACCGCTATGGAGCCAGACCTGTTGCTGCAGTTGCAGCGTTCTTTTTAAGTCTGTTTCTTCTGTTGCTTGTTTTCTCCAGCAATATTGCATCCCTACTCGCTTCTATCGGAATTCCTTCTTCGATTGCTGCCTTTGCTGTAATCGGATTCGGATTTTTTGGGATAAGGTTCTTTGGACAGGGCGTATTGACATTGGTCAGTCGTGGAATGGTAGCAAAATGGTTCAGTACCCATCGAGGGCTTGCAACCGGTTTGATGGGAATCACCACCTCTTTCACGTTTTCCTATGCACCACAACCACTGCAACACTTGATTAATCAATATGGATGGAAATCATCGCTGGGAATACTTTCAGCACTACTCATGTTCCTATTCCTCCCCTTTATCCTCACATTCTTTAGGAGCGATCCTGAATCATGTGGTCTGGAAATGGAGCGAGGCTTGCCGAAACCAAAGAAGAACCGCTCAGCGCGAAGTGAGGATGCTCATGAGGAGCTGGATCTCAAGGATGCAAGAAGGCATGTCGCATATTGGGTAATACTGCTCTCTCTGGGATACTGGTCCCTGTTTAATACTGCATTCACTTTCCACATCGTATCCATCTATGGGGAATTTGGCATTGATGCAAGTCAAGCAGTCAAGATATTCCTCCCGATCTCAGTCATTTCAGTAATCTCCCGATTCCTCGGAAGTTATCTCAGTGACCGGATAGCGATCAAATATATCTACATTGTCTACGGACTTTCCCTGATCATAGCTTCAGTTGCCATGATGATACTCCATACCGCTGCCGGTACTGTCCTTGTTATTATCGGCTATGGAATCGGAACAGGGTTGTTTGGAATGCTCAATATTGTCACCTGGCCCAAGATCTATGGAAGAAAACACCTTGGAGCAGTGAGTGGCTTTGCTATGTCGATTATCGTGGCAGGAAGCGCAATCGGTCCTTGGGCATTCAGCATGGTGTACCGTTTCACCCACTCCTACCGGGGAACCGGGGTAATCGGTCTTGCCGTCTCTTCATTCATCATGCTTGCTATTCTCTTCATCCCCTTCTCAACTGAGAAGAATAAGAAAAGGAACAACCCATGAAACAAGAAGATATTGAGCGAATGAAAGAGCTTATTACTACCTTGCTCACCCAGTTGAATCACCATGCGGAATTTCTTGATCAAGAGACCCAGGCCATCGCTCCATCGTGTAGCCTTGGCAGGGTAACCAGAATGGAAGCCATCGGTGAACAAGCGATCAGTGCACATGCCCAGTCCCTAAACCAGAAGAGAATCATTGGGCTTGAAAATGCTCTGCAAAGGATAGAAAAGGGAACGTACGGTACCTGTATCCGATGCCAAGCAGAAATCCCTCTCGGGAGACTGGAATTGGTACCTGAAGCACTGCTCTGTGTACAGTGTGCCGAGAAGAAACGGCGTTAGATCAGGGAAATTTGCACATTACCTGACTGTTCTCTTTCCACCCTGTAGGAACAAAGCTGTAGGTTGTTCTCAATTGCAATATTAGCACATGCCTCGTATCCTTCATTGACCAGGGATGGCTTATGGGCATCGCTATGGGTCACCACCTGGAGTGGGTACTTGCTTGCAATCTCCCAGAACGGGGAAAGAGGATAGGGGTGGCGCCAACCCTCATCAAGCTGAACCTTGCGCTTTCTCATCCCGTTTGCGTTGATCTCCAAGGCTACATTGTTTGCTACAGCACACTCAATAATTGCCCTGCTGCACGCCTCCGCCTCAGTATCCCAATGATGGTAGTAGTACCCAAACAAGTCAGGATGAGCACCAAAGAGGAACAAGCCTGAAGAGAGCATGTCGCAGTACATATCGGTATAGGTAGCAAGATCCTTCTTGGACAGCTGATGCCAAAACACTGAGTGCTCATTGTTCAGGTCTGTAGAAAGATCATGGATGGCGCCGATGAGGTAGTCAACTCTCTCAGCCACCTCCCTATAGTACCCTTGATACTCAGGAAGATAGTCACACTCATAACCAGTGATCACAGCAAGCCCTTCGGGAGCAGTCTCTTTCGCCATCTGGCAGTCATGTTCATATGCTTCAATCTGAGAGTAGTCCATTCGGCTACGATGCCACCTGCCATCAGGCACCGGGCAGTGCTCACTCATGCCGAGCAAGGCAAGACCATGCTCACTTGCAGCTTGGACATATTCTTCAATGGTACCACTGCCGTGGCCACAATAAAAACTATGGGTATGGAGGTTTACCACCTCTTGGTTGTATTCTTGGTTTTGCATCATTCTTGGTCTGTAAGTATCAGAAATATATGAGGTTTGTGCAACACCCTGTAGATACAGGGGGGACCATGCTATCTCATTAGGAAGTGATATTGTCCTGAGGTAACGGAAGGGATTTTGTCACATGAGCACAGGAAGGGGATTTTCTGCCTGTCTTTGTGATATAGTCCAGGCTACAAGAAAACAAGAGGGATTGGTTCTTCTGTTTTAGAC
>NZ_JAEKNT010000464.1 GCF_016406725.1 Sphaerochaeta sp. S2
GGCAATATCAGCCCCTGCTTCAAATAACCCATTGCACATCCCATAGATATGGCCATGATCAAGTCCTATAACACCGACAACGAATTCGCCTCTCTTGCAAACTGGTTGTGGCTTACCCTCTGGGGCATACTGCTGTCCATCCATCTTATTCATGTTCGAACTCCTTACGTTCCCATCGTCCCTAGGCTGATCTCGCCAGACTCCTCAAGATTCTCTACTGACTTAAGCTTTCTGTTGTACCGCACCAACCTTGCACGCATTCCCTCAGTGGTATAGAAGGGGTCATCCTTTGCAAGAGGCAATGAGACGCTCGTATGCTCGGTTGCAGATTTGTACATTGCACTAATCAGCTGTACAGCTTTTCTTCCCTCTTCTCCAGTTACCAGCGGTTCTGTCCCATGCATCACTGCTTGGAGTACATTTTCCAACTGTGCTTCATGCCCTTCCGTTTTAAGGGAAGGAAGCGATTCATATAATGCATTCAGTTCCACTTCAGTCTCAGGATTGGGTTGGATAAACCCATTAGGCAACTGCTTGGCTGATTTCACATACCAAGGAATACCAACTGAGGCTTTCTCAGTGGCAAGGAAGAACTCCTGTTTCTCATCATGATCAACCAAGCAAGAATTTACCTCAGCCACCATATTTGGATAAGAAAGGATTGAGAGGGAGACATCCTCAACCTCACTATTGCTATGCCCCACATTGTTCATGACCGACACAACCTGGTCAGGAACGCCTATGAGCCATTGGAGCATATCAATCTGGTGCACAGCATGGTTGAGCGTACAACCCCCACCTTCCTTTTCATAGGTCCCACGCCACCAGAGGTCGTAATAGGCAGATCCACGCCACCACATTGAGTTCACACGGGCAAGGAGCACCCTGCCTAATACGCCTTCATCCAAGAGCTGTTTCACACGCATGGCAGCAGTTTTGAATCGATTCTGGCTGATTACCGAGAGAATCTTACCACTTCTCTTCTGGGCCTCGATCATCTGGTCACACTCAGCAAGGGAGGGAGCCATCGGCTTCTCAACAATGACATGCTTTCCAGCTTCCAGAAAATCAACCGTAACCTGGCAATGCAGGCTAGGAGGCAAGCAAAGCGATACGAGGTGAATGTCATCACGGGATAGAAGCTCATGATAGTCCTTGGTTATGGCAACTGAACTACTGAGATCATAGGTTTGTGCCAATGTTTCAGCCTTCGACGGATAGGAATCGCAGAGGGCCCTTACCTCGCAGAGATTCCCCAACGCAAGAAACCCCTTCACGTGTGCTTTTGCAATGCCACCAGAGCCAATGATGGCTACACCAATTTTATCCATATGCTCGCCCCTTTCTCCTAACACAATATGATCTCTTTCTGGAAATGAGATATAACAACACCCTAAGATATTGAGGAATCATTTATTGGCCAACAAAGCAGGAATCAACAAATTCCTGCAATAGGACAATCCCTCTTCAACCAAGTCAAATCCTGCTGAGCTGATGTTCCAGTCCAGAAAGAGCCCCCTGATGGCCCTATTGAAAAGCACCGCAAGGTAGGAGCTCTCCCTGTCCTTCCTGAACTCACCTGATCTCTGTCCTTCCTCAATGATGCTTCTGATGAAGGTATGCCAGAACCGGGACTGGTCGGTAATGACCTTGGTGGAACCCTCGTTGCTCACCTGGTTTGCATAGAGTACTTTCAGCATCTCAACCCCGATAACATCGCGTACATAGGTAAGCTGCAACTCAGTGAATTTCAGGAGCTTGAGAGCTGCATCTTTCTCTTGTAATACCTCTTCCTCAATACTTCGATAGTAGGCATCAATGGCCCAGAACTCCTGTACAATTATGTCGCTCTTCGTGGAGAAATAGGTATAGAAACTCCCCTTTGCAGTGCCTGCATAGTCGGTTATCTGCTGGATGGAGACCTGGTTGAACCCCTTCTGCTTGAAGAGCGTCAAAGCACTCTCGAATATCAGGCGCTTGGTTGCCTCAGCTTTACTTGTACCCTTTGATTTCTTGGCCATTACCCTTCCTTATAGGAGAATCTTCCCAGGATTCATGATGTTCTTTGGGTCAAGCGCCTGCTTGACTGCACACAGCAGCTGGTACTCCGCCCCTGGAGTCACGTCTTTGAAGAACGACCTCCTCTTCAACCCAATACCATGCTCCCCGCTGATCTTCCCTCCAAGTTCCTTGACAATAAATGCATAGAACTCGGAAAGCAACCGTGGTTCCATCTCCAACCATTCCTCCATGGTACTTTCAGGATTCTTCACCAGTGTTGCATGCAGGTTACCATCTCCTGCGTGGCCATAACAAGGAATTTTCATGTTGTATTTGCTGGAGAGCTGCTCAAGACGGGGAATGACCAAAGGAATGGAGCCAATGGGAACAACCACATCTTCCAGGCTCTGAATAGGGCTATAGACCTTGATGGCCTCGGCAATATTCCGCCTAATGGACCAGATTCTCTCCCTGGTTGTGGCGTCCTCTGCAATATAGACTTCCATCGCCTTATGATCTGAACAGAGATCACCAACCTGGATGAGATCATGTTCAACCTGGCTTTCATCAGTACCATCAATCTCAATGAGCAGCATCGCCCCCACTCCCTCAAGAGGAAGACTCTCATTCAGATACGAGCAGGACATCTCGAGAGAACTTCTGTCCATAAACTCAATACTGGTGGGGATGATCCCTTGTTTCATGATCAGGGGAACGACAGAGATGGCATCCTGGGCAGTCCTAAAAGGAACCAAGAGATTAGAGGCAGATGTTGGAACGCCAAGGAGACGGATGGTTGCCTTGGTGATAATGCCAAGGGTCCCCTCTGAACCGATGTACAGTTGCTTGAGATCATACCCACTGACATCCTTGGTCACCTTCCCTCCCAGTTGGACCACTTCCCCCTGGGGAGTGACGACCTCCATACCGAGGATATAGCGCCCGGTTACTCCGTATTTCACGGCCTTCCCACCGCCAGCGTTCTCCGCAATATTACCTCCAAGAAAGCATGTTTCCAGACTCATCGGATAGCCGGCGAAAAAAAGCCCGGTCTGTTTAAGCCGCTCGTTCAGCTCATTGGTTACAATCCCTGCCTCAGCGGTCACGGTAAGGTTTGCCTCATCAATCTCCAGCACCTTGTTCATCTTCTCAACCGAGAGCACAATTCCCCCATGAATTGGAATCGCACCACCAGAGAGGCCAGAGCCAGCACCACGTGGGGTTACCGGTATGGTGTACCGGTCAGCCAACTTCATGATCGCACTGATCTGCTCAGTAGAGACGGGAGTAAGCACTACCTCCGGCATATGGCTGAACTGCTCCCTGCTGGTCTCGTCATGGCTGTAATTTTCTATCCGCTCTGTGTCGGTGAACAGGTTATGCTCCCCTACGATTGCCTTCAGCTCCTCAAGAATGGATGGGGTAATTGCTGTATAGCTGGTATTCATGCCTTCCTCCTCTGCTCAAGGCGCTTCTCAATCTCAGGAAGTACCTGAAACAGGTCCCCGATGATGGCGAAATCAGCAATACCAAGGATATTGGCTTGCTCATCACTGTTGATTGCCACAATACACTTGGCTGTCTTGATACCTGCGAGGTGTTGGATGGCCCCAGAGATACCTGCAGCGAGATAGAGACGGGGAGAGATGGTCTTGCCTGAAAGACCAACCTGATGAGGATAGGAAGCCCAACCTCGGTCCACTGCGTCCCGGCTCGCACCTACTTCTGCACCAAACGCCTTGGCCAGACGCTCGATCAGGGCAAAGTTATCCCGTTTCTTAAGCCCCTTTCCCCCGGAGATGACAATATCTGCTTCTTCGATGGATCCACTCTGACCTTCGAGAGCCCTTAGTCCCAATACCTCGACAGAGGGCTTTTCACGCTTGGGAGATACAGCTACCTCTTCCACCACGAAAGGACGGTCACTCCTTGCTTCAAGCGGCTTGGTAGAACGTGGCCTAACGGTAGCCATCTGTGGCCGGTGGTTCGGGGTCTTTATCGTTGCCATGATGTTGCCACCTATAGCTGGACGGGTCTGCAGGAGGTTCCCCGTTCCCTCTTCTATAGCGAGCTCAGTGCAGTCGGCAGTAAGCCCAGCATGTGCCTTGACTGCTACATAGGGCATCAGGGTCCTTCCAGAGGTGGTTGCTGCTGCAATGATGATCTGCGGCTCCTTTGCAGTAATTAGACGGAGAAGTTGCTCAGCATATCGTTCACAGACAAACGAGGAGAGCGAAGGATCATCTACAAGGTAGATGATATCGGCTCCCTGAGCGGAGAGCTGCTTCAAGTCCTCCAACCTGACATTGCAACCGATGACTACCGTCCCTAGTCTTACCTTGAGTGTCTCAGCAAGTGCCCTTCCACGTGCCAACAGCTCATAGGAAACATCCTTTACCCTACCCTGATGGCATTCACTGATCGTCCAAACCTCATGCATTGCGTCCTCCTAACAGATCACGTTCCTCAAGGAAGGTGAATAATTGATCAACTGCCTCATGAAGCGAAGCATCATCTTCTACCTTCACCATGCTGCATTGCCTACTGACTTTGGGAGTCTCTATTTTCACCACCCGGGTGGGAGACCCCTTCAGCCCCAAGAAAGTTGGATCTGTATCCAGATCGGAGGCACTCCAGGTGATAATCTCTGTGGCCATGGCACGTTTCTTTCCTTTGAGGGTGGGAAGACGAGGCTCGGCAATTTCCTTGACCACGGTAAGGAGGGCAGGAAGAGGAGACCTAACTCGCTGGTACCCCTCCTCGATCAAACGCTCGGCTATCAGGTTTTTTGAATCAATCTCCTCTACTGATGCAACATAGGAGAGAACCGGAAGGTCCAACCATGAAGCCACTGCCGGTCCAACCTGGGCAGTATCACCATCGGTTGCCCGCTCCCCGGTAATGACCAGATCAGGAAGGCCAACTTTCTCTATGGCTTTTGCCAGTACATAGGAGGTTGCCCAGGTATCAGAGCCTGCAAAGGCACGGTCATTCAGGTGATAGGCATCATCACACCCCATGGCAATGGATTCCTTGAGTACTTTCACAGCACTCGCTGGCCCCATGGTGATGACCGTCACGCGTCCACCTCTATGGTCTTTGATTCGTAACGCCGTTTCCAAGGCATACACATCCAATGGATTCAGGATGGCAGCAGAACCGCTACGGATCATGGTACCGGTCTCCTTGTCCATCTGGACATCACTGGTCTGTGGGACCTGCTTGATAAGAACTATACTGTGCATGAAAATTCCCCTCTTTTTCTCTATCCTAAAAGGGGTTTTGTGCTAGGTCAACAATTTTTTTGACCGCGGTCAATTTTAATATATTTCCATCCTACTTCCGGTCATGGAGACAGCCACTAACTGGCAGAATCCAACACCGAAAGCAGAGTTTCGTGTAGTAGTAAAAAATATCAACTATCCAGCCATCAAAGACACCGCGCAAGACACCGCGCAAGATAGTCGTTTGAAAATGTTGCTAGAATTTTGTTCTGTTCCAAGAACCAGGGAAGAGATGCAGGGATATATTGGCATAGAACATAGGGAACATTTTAGAAAAACGTTCCTCACGCCATTACTCGCATCTGGAAAACTCCAGATGACCATACCAGACAAGCCTACCAGCAAATATCAGAAGTACTTTGCCGTACGATGATTTTCAGCTGGAGAATCACTACATTCCTGAGAGCATATCCAAGGCTAGGTCAAACAGTCCCAATTCGTAGTAGAGATCTAGCACGGTATAGCGGTTACGGATCATCTGAGCACCGGTAACTGCATGGCGGAGCCCTTCCAGATTACTTGCAATATCAGCAGGAGAAACCGGACAGCCAACCTCCTTCATTGCTTCTTTCAGTTCCTGGTACGGAGGTAGTTGCTCATCCATTCTCTCGATCAGGGCAGGGAGCAGTGCGACAAGCTCCTCTCTTCGGGTAAGCAAGGCATCCCCATCAAGGAATTTCTCTTTTGCGATAGCCAAGGTCTGTTTCCTTACGCTTTCATCGGGGAAGAATGCCGTTATCGATTGCTCGCGTTCTTCCCAGCTCTCTGCTCCAGTGAGGGGGATATTAGCAAGGTCCAACTGCTTGAGCTGCTCGTAGAGGTAGGTAATGGTCAGGGTACCGATGGAGACCTTAAAGCCATGGCTTACCGGAAGCCCATCCTTACTCAAGTGTTCCATCTCCCAAATATGGCTGATCAAGTGCTCAGCACCACTGGCAGGGCGTGAGTCGTGCATCACTTGCATCGCAAACCCACTTGCTGAAAGCGCATCAAAAAGCAGACCGATGGAACGCCCCCTTCTTTGTGCTATCCCTGCATGATGGGCATAGACTTTTCTCAGCGGAATCTGGACCATGTCCCATACATCTCTGCGGATTGGGTGAACCCCAACCAGATCTGCAAGAATCCAATCCATACCGGCAGTGTACTTTGCCATGCAATCACCAAAACCACTCGCGATCATGTCCATGGGAGCTTCACGGAGTACTTTGGTATCAGCAAGCACCACCATAGGGGCAGCACAGGGAAGCGTCTGCTTGAAACCACCTACAGAAACTGCTGCGCCATAGGAGGTATAGCCGTCAACGGAGGGGGCGGTGGCAACAACCATATAGGGACGGTCCAACTCAGCACTTGCACGCTTGGTAATATCGTTGAGTGTTCCAGATCCCAGGACCACTGCAATACTGTTGTCCCTCTCCAAGCTCAACCTAACTTGTGCAATTGCATGCTCATCAGCATAAGGCTGCGGTTCAGAAGGAAAAATAAACTGCCTGACCTGGATATCAGCCTTCTCAAGCGATCTGGAAACAGGGAACCCACCGACTTTCAGTGTTATGCCATCTGCTACCAACAACGCCGGGGTATGACCAAATGCCTCAACAAAGACTGATCCAACCCGTTCAAGAGCCCCTTCCTCAACAACTGAAATCTTCGTATCCATGCAAGCCTCCCCGCCCAGCATACCACAGACTCTTGTAGCGGGAAAAGCTGTAGGATACACTACCGGCATGAAGACACAGACCTTTTCCATCCTTGCCGATTCCATCTCCACCTTTGCAGGATATGTCCCTGAGGAGAATGAACTCTTCTACCCCCGAGAGGGAGTGGATGTAACACAGGTGGAGCATACCTGGTGGTATCTCCTCCAAGAACATACAGGGCTGAAACTCCTCATGAATGAGTCTTACTCAGGAAGCAGGATAAGCAGAACAGGAGTCCGTCCCCTCTCCTCTTCCTTCTTGGATGAGAAAAGACAACAGCGATTGACTGGTGATATCATCATCGTATTCGGGGGAACCAACGATTGGGGACAGGCGGAAGAACCTACCACCATCGAGGTATTCCAGGAAGCATATGAATCGCTGGTGAATGATATGCTGACAAGACATACACAGAGCACATTGTACTTCTGTACCCCATTACAGAGGACAGACAGGGCCCTTGATGAAGAGAATATCCATCACTGGAGTCAGTTAGACTTGGCAAGAAGTATTAAAGAGATTGTTGCGAGGCATGAAGGAGCCCACCTCATTGACCTTGCAAGCTATCCTATCAAGGCCGGAGATGGACTTCTCGCTGATGGGTTACACCCCACCAGGAAGGGTATGGAAGTACTTGCCTCGCTGATGCAGAAAGGACTGGGCCTTTAGATTCCTGCAAGGCGTTTCATTCCTCGCTGGTACTCAGTGAGGGCATTCTCTGCCTGCATCTGGGTAAGGATGGTCTTCACCAATGAGAAAAGTTCTCCCTGGGTAGTGTAGTCGGCCTCAGTGAAGAAGTTGATACGGTCCTCCTTCATCAACTGATAGCTGATCGCTTCCTTGCCCTTTGCATAAACAGCAATACTTTTCCCACCATTCTGCTTGACGAGCTTCATGCAGGGGACATCGGTCAGGCCATCACCGATATACACCATATTCCTGAAAGGTACACTACGCTCACCCTCGGCGGTATAGGCATTCAAGGCCTGGTCCTCATGCACATCAAGTACCCCTTTATTGATCCTGAACAAGAACTGCGTCTTGGCTGTATAGTTGACCGATAGCTTCGGCCAGGTGGCCACCCCGTTCTCATCATAGAAATACTCACATGCATAGATACGCTTGAATCGGTTTCCGATGGCTGACCCTTCAATGATCTCTCGCAAGCCTGAAGAGATAATGAAGTGTTGTATATCCAAGCCCATCGATGAGCCTAGTTTGTTCACCTCATCAAACCACGAGAGCACGCCTGGAAAAAATTCAAGGCTCCCCCCCAATGAAACAAAATCGCTTCTTCTGATCGACTGTTCATGGCGTCTGGACTCATCAAGCATAAGCTTCATATATGCAAGGATACGGTCCATACCCTGCGCACCAGCAAGTGTGTCAGCCTTCTTCCAAAACGCTTCGGCAGACATTCCAAGCTTGGGGATGAACGTATACTCCTGCATATCCTTGGTAGTGAGGGTCTTGTCAAAATCATACATGAAGGCAATGGTTGGTCTTTGCATACTGCAAGTATATCACGAACCTGGTGAATCAGTTTGTTCAGATTATCATTAGGGACAGTGATTTCCATTCAAATGCTCTTGCCAAGCAAACGAAAAATTGAACCAGAGCAAGAACTCTGGTTCAAAGGAAGGGATAATCAGCAACTTTCTACATATTTGTCGGGGTATACCCTGCAAAAATCTTCGGCAAGATGAGGCTGATCTCAGGTATGAACGATACCAGTAGCAGTGCAATAACCATACAGAGGTAGAATGGAAGCGTTGCCTTTACCACCTTCTCCATGGATACCTTTCCGACGGCTGAACCTATGAACAGGACAGCTCCAACCGGTGGGGTCAAGAGACCAATACCACAGTTGAGGACCACCATAATACCAAACTGGATGGGATCCAGCCCGGCAACTCCGGTAGCGACAGGAAGCAGAATCGGGGTCGCAATAAGAATGATCGGTGCCATATCCATGATCGCACCAAGGACCAAGAGAATTGCATTCAACAGCAGGATAATGAGAATCCTGTTATTGGTAAGGTTTGTAATCGCCTCAGCTGCAAGACGAGGAACATTGAGTGTAGTAAGGATGTAGCCAAAGACAGATGATGTAGCAATAAGAATAAGCACGATAGCGAGGGTACCTACACAATCGTCGAGAACCTTCCAAACACCCTTCCAATTCAAGCCTTTATAGATAAAGACCGAAACAATCAAGGAGTAGATTACAGCTATGGCAGCAGATTCAGTGGCAGTGAAAACACCGGCTACAACGCCAACAACAACAATAACAACAGCAGCCAAAGCCCAAATGGATTTCCCGAGCTGTATGATGAAGTTCTTGAATCTGAACTTCTCGCCCTTTGGATAGCCTCGCTTCACGGAGAAGATATAAGAGCCAATCATCAAGGTAATGGCAAGCAGGGCTCCGGGAAGGTATCCGGCAAGGAAGAGACTTCCAACAGAGATACCACCTGCAGTGGTTGCATAGATGACCATGTTATGACTGGGAGGAACAAGCAGTCCTTCACAGGAACTGGTAATGGTAACAGCAGTGGAGAAATCAGCATCATAGCCTTCGTCGACCATCATGGGAATCAGGATGGAACCAAGGGATGCAGTATCTGCAGCGGCTGACCCGGAGATTCCTCCAAAAAAGTAGGATGCTACGATGTTAACCTGCGCCAGGCCTCCCCTCATCCAACCTACACAGGCATTGGCAAGGGCAATCAGCTTCTGGGAAATACCACCAGAGCCCATCAATACTCCCATCGTGATAAAGAAGGGAACTGCCATCAGCGAGAATGAACTGATGCCTTTAACCATAAGACGGCTGACATCATTAAGATTGGAGCCTTGGTAGAGCATGGTAAAAATAGAAGAAAGTCCAACTGCATATGCGATAGGAAAACGGAGGAAGATCATAAGAAAGAAGCTTCCCAGGAGAATCATAATTGCAATACTGTTTGCGTCCATTAAGCTTCCTCCTCTTCCTTCACGTAGAAGGACTTGATATGGTTATAGATAGCCTCAATCTCGAAGATGATCATGGCAAGTCCAGCTAGAGGTACAGGAAAGTACATCCAGAATCGGCTGAGCCATGGTAGAGAGACATAGAACCCTCTACTTCCAATCGTGATAGCATATCTCCAGCCAACATAAACCATTACCAACCCAAGACTAAAAACCGCGACATCCGAAAGGATATCGAGGATCTTTATCGTAAGCTTAGGAAGGTACTTGTCGAAAGCTTTCATTCTGATATGGGTACCCCGTCGGATGGCAAGTGCGGCAGACAGAACGGCCATATATGCCATACAGGTCAATACAACCTCTTCCGTCCAAGCAGGATCCTTCAGGAACGGTATGTATTCATGAAGCATACGTCCGGCTACTGCATAACTGGTGATGAGGATGTCGACAATAAGCAAAACTTTGCAAATTACCATGACAATCTTATCAGTCCAGTCATACGCATGCTTGATCTTATCCATTGATGCAAAGAACTTTGGCATATTTCATCTCCTGAGACTCAAAGAGGTGGGATTGACATTGCAATCCCACCTATAACTAACTAAACGCCCTTATTTCATATCCTTGATCTGCTTGTACAGTGCTGCCTGGCTCTTGGTATTCTCTTCGATTACCGCCTTGGTAGCATTTGCCCATGGGGCCTTGTCTGTAACATCAACCACATTCACGCCCTCAGCCTTGAGCTCAGCAAGTACTTCATTCTCAGCATTCTCGCTGATTTCAGCATTGTAAGCCTGTGCAAGCTTGCCAGCTTCCATGATGGCTTCTCTCTGTCTCTCGGAAAGCTTTGCCCAAGCGGTATCGGTAATAACTACCTGAATAGCACCAAGGGTG
>NZ_JAEKNT010000465.1 GCF_016406725.1 Sphaerochaeta sp. S2
CCTGAACCTCATGTTCTTCATTCAATCTTTCACCATAAGGTGGATTTGTAATAATGTAACCGTATTTCTTAGAAGAACTCAAATCTTTTACATCTCTAACTTGAAAATGAATATCCTCTTCAACAGATGCTAGCTCAGCATTTGCTCTTGCAATTTTGATGGAATATGGATCGATGTCGTAAGCTTCGATATGAAGTTCCGTCTCGTAATCTATCTGTTCATAGGCTTCCTTTTTTACAGCCTTATAAACATCATCTGGAATAATAGGCCATGCTTCAAAAGCAAAAGAACGTGACAATCCTGGAGCAATTTTTCTACCAATTAAGGCAGCCTCAATGGCAATTGTCCCACTACCACACAATGGGTCAATAAATGGAATCTTACTCTGCCATTTAGAAATCAAAACTAAAGCTGCCGCTAAGGTTTCCTTAAGCGGTGCCTTATTACCTTGTGCACGATAGCCTCTCTTATGAAGTCCTATACCGCTTGTATCAATCGAAACCGTTACTGTATCCTTTAAAATACTAACAAGGATTGGATATTTAGGGCCATCCTCTGGCAACCATTCCTTATTATATAATTTTCCTAATCGTTTAACGATTGCTTTCTTAGATATAGACTGGATATCCGAAAGAGAAAACAACTTGGATTTTACTGACTTTGCATTCACTGGAAATTCTGCATTCGCTGGTAAATAGTTTTCCCATGGAATTTCATTCACTTGATCGAAAAGCATCTCAAATGAAGTTGCTTTAAATTCTGCTATTTGAATAAATACACGATCTGCAGTTCTTAAGTGCATATTTGCAATACACACATCACGTTCGTCTCCCTTGAAAAGGACTCTGCCATTTTCAACAACGACATCCTTGTAACCTAAATCTTTTAACTCTTGGCCGACAATCGCTTCTATACCAAAGGTCGCTGTTGCTATTAAATTAAATTTCATTTCTACACCTCTATTTCATAACAATCATTATATAGACTGTTATAAAAACATTCAATCTATTTATAATATATG
>NZ_JAEKNT010000466.1 GCF_016406725.1 Sphaerochaeta sp. S2
CGATAGTTTCCTTGAATATCTTTACCAGCTTTGCAATAGCTTCATCAAAACCAGCTGGCTCTCCATCCCATGTACGTTTCCCTTCAGGGAAGACACCGACGTTGTCACCCTGTTTCAGGGATTCTGAGATTGCCCTAATGGTGAATAAGTCACTTCTGCCTTGTTGTTTTGCGATGGCCCCAATCCATTTCTCCATCATGCTCCTCATTCCCTTCATCTTGAAGAGATAGGCGCCCGCTACCCATCGGATATGAACCGGGGATGCCGAGGAGATGAAAAATGGGTCAAAGGTGTGTGCATGATTTGCCATTACTAAAAAAGGAGGTTTCAGTTCTGACAAATATTCCATTCCAACAACTTGGATCTTATTACGCTTTAAAATCATGGCCCCATACGTTGGTTGGGCCAAGCGGATAAAAAGTGGTTTTTTAGACACTTGCTTCCTCTCTGTAAAAGAGTACCTCACGAGAGGTGCTCTTGTCCACCTTGAATGTGTGAAGAAAGTAAGAAGTACGGTTGGTATCATCTGATAGAGGGTTTATTTCATAGGTGCTTAAAAAAGTATTTGATAACGCAACGGTTTTTCTTGCATTGGATGCTTAATACTGTTTAATATTGAACCACTGGTAAGAGAGGCAGAACGATGAGAAGAAAATCCGTGACATTGCAGGATATTGCTGAGAAAGTAGGGTTATCGACGGCAAGTGTTTCCATGATCCTTGCAGGAAAGAGCCTTTCACGCTTTCCTGATGAAACGATCGATACCGTCTATAGGGTAAGCAAGGAGCTTGGGTATGTAAGCAAACGGGCAAAGAAAGATCGACGTATTCTTCTAATTGTATGCCCCTCGGTCATAAATCCTTACTTTGCTACGCTCATCCAAGGGATGGAGCAAGAGGCTCATGTGCAAGGACTGGGGACAATGCTCTGCACTACGTACTGGGATACAGAGAAGGAAAAACGGGTATGTGAATTTGCCAAGGAACCTACCGTTGGAGGGGTTGTTTTTGCCATGATACCCCAGCAACCGGAATTGGTACGGGAGTTAAGTGCCACCGTACCCGTGGTAGCAGTAGGTGATAAGCAGAATGAGCTAGGCCTGGATACGGTTGATGTGAATAACTACAACGCTGGTGTTTTGGTTGCTCGGCATCTTCTGGAATTGGGACATCGGAATATTGCCTATCTTTGTACCAGTCTAAACAGTGAGCACAGTGCCCGTGTACGCCGCTATGAAGGGTTGAAAGCTCAGATCAAGCAAGCAGGGACAGAGGCAAAGCTTACCCTGTTTACACGTGAGATTCCCTCCCTTACCGAACTGAATACCATTGATATTGAGCATGAAACAGGGTATGTACTAGCCGAGCGTTGTATTGCTGAAGCTCCAGAGGTAACTGCGATGGTTGCAATAAATGACATGGTAGCATACGGAGTCATGGATGCAGTCAAGGATGGAGGCTTTTCAATCCCCGGTGATTACAGTGTCTGTGGATTTGACAACATCTATCCATCCTCCTTTGGCGGGGTAGGCTTGACCAGTGTAGAGCATTTCATCGTCCAAGGGGGGAGAAGTGCAGTGAGACTGGTTTGTGAGAAGATGAGCAAGAAGCCATCTCGTGTATTTGAGGGGAGTGGGGTAACCAGAATTGAGTATCACAATCGCCTGATTGTTCGCTCTTCTACCGGTATCCCAAAATCTGAGTAGTATACTGGTTTGACAGATAACCCCTTCGGTGGTACATCTCTCCAGGGAGAGTGAGAAGATGGCAAAGACAGGATTTGAGAGAAACTTGCAGTACGCCAAGTTTAGTGCATATGGGTTCTTGAAGAATCTGCGGTTCTATGAACCATTTATGATGTTGGTCTTCTTGGACAAGGGGTTGTCCTATTTGGAGATCGGAACGCTCTATGCGGTACGGGAGATCCTGATCAACATCACAGAGATTCCCTCTGGGGTGTTTGCTGACAGTCTTGGCAGGAGACTGACTATGGTCTTCTCTTTTCTTGCCTACATCTTCAGTTTCATTGTCTTTTTTGTTGCCCAGGATTTTGGTATTCTGCTTATGGCCATGGTCCTCTATGCCTTCGGTGATGCTTTTAGAACGGGTACCCACAAGGCCATGATCTTTGACTATCTGAGGATGAGAGGGTGGGAAGACCAGAAAACCCACTACTATGGCAATACCCGTGCTTGGTCACAACGGGGAGCTGCCCTCTCCGCGTTGATCGCCGCTTTCCTGGTCTTTTACAATGGTTCCTATGCCCCGATATTTCTCTTTACCATTATCCCCTATGTCCTGAACTTGATCCTGATAGTTAGCTATCCAAAGGACTTGGATGGGCCCAGACATACAAGTGATAAGCGAATAAGGGATGAGTTTGCTGCAGTTCTACAGTCCTTGGCGAAAACAATGAAGAGTTGGTCCATGGTGCGTACCATCTCCAGCCAGGCCCTCTTTAGTGGGTACTACAAGGCATTCAAGGACTATTTACAGCCAATTCTACAAACATTTGCACTCAGTCTTCCGATTTTGTTGGCGTATGAGGATCAAGAGAGAACAGCATTGATAGTGGGAATTGTATATTCAATTCTCTATGCGACCACTGCGATCGCATCCAGCAATTCCGGTAAGTTTTCAGAGCGGTTCAACCAGCTTGCATCTCCCCTTAATATCACGTTGGTTGTCGGTATATCTCTTGGTTTGGTAAGTGGCCTGCTCTTGCACCTAACCTATGCAACTTTGGCCGTGGTGTTGTATTTGGGAATCTATATCCTTGAGAATTTGCGAAAACCCATGAGCATCCACTATGTGAGTGACCAGATGGATCAAGCTTCGCTTGCCAGTGCGCTCTCGGTGGAGTCCCAAGCTGAGTCTCTTTTTGCAGCAGGTATCGCGCTCCTCTTGGGTTGGATGAGTACCTTGTTTGGCGTTGGGCTTGGAATACTGGTGGTTTCTGGAATCTGTTTACTGTTGGGACTGGTCCTTAGATTGCCTACTCAGGAGAACCGCCAAAGGCGATAAACCGCTCAACATCAATGCAGAATGCAATTCCAGAACCTGGTTCGGTAAGAAGAGGTAGGTTCTTGATAGTTTCCAATACTTTTCCTGTCAATCCCGATCCGACAAGTATAAGCAACATGTCTTTCTCAGGAACCAATGGGTGACCGAAGAACTTGACGTCTTCCTCTTTTCCAGTTCCCCGTGCAGGAAGAATGGTACCGCCTGTGGCTCCTGCTTTACGGGCGGCATCCATGACTGTTTCTGCCATACCTTTGTTCACAATACAGGTAATCAGGGTGTGGGGTGTTTCCATTGGTTGCCTCCTCGTATTTCAAGTACCTATCATACAATGAAAAAGAGTGATGGGAAAGTGGTTGCCTTTCGAAAAAGAATTGAGAAAAATCTACACTGTGACAATATAAGTCACTATAGAGGCATTATCCTAGGAAGGTAAGGAGGCTCCCATGAAAACTTGGAGAGAAGACCAGATAGCGCTTACGAGGGAAATCATCGAGAATGTAGACATTATTGCATTCACCTTTTCCCTCATTGGGACAAACA
>NZ_JAEKNT010000467.1 GCF_016406725.1 Sphaerochaeta sp. S2
CTGCTAAGCTGCCCTGCTTGCTGCCAGATCGACAGGAACTGCTGATATGCCCTTTGGTATTCGCCATCCTTGGCGAATTGGTGTGCCATATCTGCTGCTGCAAGCTTTTCCTTGTTCTTCATGAGTGAAAGATACCTGGTCTCCCAGGATGGCGCCAGGTGCAGCGCAATCCTGTCTGTTGTACGCTCGATAATCTGGGAAAAGAGTGGGTCAAAAGAGGGAGCTAGACCGCTACTGTAGTTTCTTTCATCGCGATGGCTGCCATCTTGATCATAGTATCGTGTCCCAATCTTAGTTTGCTCCTCTTCCTTGTCTATAAAGCTTTCACTTGCCAATATTCTACCATCTTGCAAACTGGTTATGGTGTAAGAGAGTCCAAGGGTAGCTTCCTGTACAAGGTAATACTCTCGCTTCGTGACTTGCTCACTGCTTACACCGCTACTATCGGTAACAAACTCCCGTCTATCAGTCCCCTCGACGCGCTCTTCCATATCCATATAGGAGATTTCACTGCTCATGAGCAGGTCAAAACCCTTATCACGCATCAAGCGAATACTATCCTCTCCTGCTTTGGAAAGGCTAAGATAGGCATCGGTAGCCTCGGGGGCCAGTATCGAGAAATAGCGGGTATCACTCACAGCCTGTACAATCTTTCTTGTCGCAAGTGAGGCAACACGCTCTGAAAGATTCGGATCATACCCGGTTGAGAGTGTAAAATCCGTTTCTTGCAAGCCACTAACCCAGGGGCTCACAGGTCTGCCGTAGGGAAACCGGTACATGGATGTTGAGGAGACGGCGAGACTCCTTCCTCCCTGTA
Organism: Sphaerochaeta sp. S2; assembly: GCF_016406725.1. Classification (GTDB taxonomy): domain Bacteria; phylum Spirochaetota; class Spirochaetia; order Sphaerochaetales; family Sphaerochaetaceae; genus Sphaerochaeta. The sequence continues at coordinate 818 of NZ_JAEKNT010000467.1, forward strand.
GGTCCACTTCGCCCGGGACCATATGACGAACCCTCACCGAGGTCGCGCAACCGCTGAGGACCAAGACAAAAACAAGAACAAGAAACACAGGTGCCAATCGCTTCATCATCTCTCTCCTTCTGCCAGGAGGTAGTCTGCTGCTGCCTCCAATGCTCGGACCATACCAGCAGCATCGGCAAGATTTTTCCCTGCAATGTCAAAGGCAGTTCCATGATCCACACTGGTTCTCAAAAACGGAAGGTTCCATGTGATTGAGATGGTCTGGTTGAAATCATAGGTCTTTGCAGCAATATGCCCTTGGTCATGATAGAGGGAGATCACTGCCCTATATTTTCCGACCCTTGCTTGGTAGAAGACTGAATCGGCTCCAATTGGACCGGCAACATTCACCCCATGCTCTCTGGCTTCCTGGATGGCAGGCTCGATGGCTCGCTCTTCTTCATCACCAAAGAGACCATGCTCACCACAATGAGGATTCAGACCCGCAACGGCAAGACTGAGCTCATTTCTGAATGCGCCGCCATGATTCTTTGTAATGGCATCGCACTCGAGGATGGTCTTCAGCAATGACTCCTTTGTAACCGCATCACATGCCTGGCGCAACGAGAGATGCCTGCTATGGAAGAATATTTTCAATCCAAGCGTATCGAACATCGTTATTGCACGCTTGGTCCCGCTGAGTGCACTGAGAATTTCGGTATATCCAATATGGTCGACATCGGCGGCTTTCAAGGCTTCCTTATGAAGGGGTGGTGTTACCAATGCATGAGCATATCCGCTGCTAATTAGACGAACCGCCTCCTCCACTGCATGATAGGCAGCACGACCACACATTGCCTGTATCTCTCCATAGCTGAATCGATGCATATCCAAGATATTCTGGGAGTAAAGAATATGACGACTGCCGCTTTCGATTGCACGAACCAAGGATTTGTCATCAACAACCACAGCATCAAAATCTGAAGGGATGCCTAAATCAGTAGATACCTTCTTTATGAGAGGGACATCGCCGATTACCACCATCCCCATGGAAGGGGGAAGATTTACACGTTGCATTGCCTTCAGCACAATCTCAGGACCAATCCCTGCTGGGTCCCCAAGAGGGACAGCCAGATACCATCGTTTTGTTTCCATATTCGCATCATAGCAGTGTGATTCTTACCTGTCCATACACACAAACCGATACAACTAATTGACAACCTGATTACCTTCTCTTATGTTGGATGTGTGGGATTTGAATCTGATTTCAAGGAGTAACGACATGGCTAAATACCGTGATGAAGAAGATGAGCTCGATGATGAGGAAGATCGTTATTTCAGCAGGCTAGAGGATGAGGAAGATGCTTATCTTGCCGATCTATTTGATGCTCCTGAGGTAATTGATTTCGGTGATAACGATGACGAAATGCTCGATGAGGATGAAGAAGACGACGACTTGCTCGATGATGGTTTCATGGTCGATGGAGATGAGTCCTACGAGGATGAGTTTTACGACGAAAATGACGATTTCGATGAGACGGACGCATTTGAAGAAGATGACTTTATCTAATCCAGAGTGCCCCTGAAAGATACCTCCCCGGACTCCCCGGGGAGTTTCTTTTTGCCTCATCACAAAAAAAAGTTCATGTTTCTACGAATAGATACTTGCACTCCTCCAATTTTCTATATATAGTAACGTCATCACAGAGGAGATTGACCATGAAAAGAATAAGTATCCTGCTTTTGACGTTTTTGCTTATCGGAACCTACCTGATTGCACAACCTGCCACTGAAACAGATCCCGCACCAGGGACAGAAAAAACCTATACCATCGGTATTTCCAAATTGGTCAGTCACCCTGCCCTTGATGCAATTGAACAAGGGATCATGGACCAGCTTGAGGCAAGTGATTTCTCTGTAACATTTGACAACCAGAACTGCAACGGTGAAATTGCCACAGCAATTGCCATTGCCCAGAAATTCAAGAGCGATGACAAGGATATCGTGGTTGGCATCGCTACCCCAGCGGCTCAGGCGCTTGCCCAGATCATCAAGGATAAGCCAGTGGTATTCGGGGCAATCACTGATCCTCTGGCAGCAGGATTGGTTGTTGACTATACGAAGACTGAAGAGACAAATATTGCAGGAGTCTCTGACCTGAACCCTCTTGAGTTGCAACTGGAGACCTATTTCTCCATTGTCAAACCAAAGACCTTGGGAATGATCTATACCAGCAGCGAAGCCAATGGTGTGGTGCAGATGGAGATGGCCAGAGAAATCAGCGAAGCAAATGGAGTCAAGTTCGTGGCAGCAGCAATCAGTAACTCAAGTGAGGTGAAGATGGCTGCCCAATCCATCATCGACCGCGTGGATGCAATGTACGTGGCAATCGACAATACCGTTGTCAGTGCCATTCCCAGTGTAAGTGAGGTATGCATGAAGGCAGGTGTTCCGCTCTTCAATACTGACACCACCAGCAGTGAAAATATCGACTTCCTGATGAGCTGGGGTTTCAACTACTACACCGTTGGGGTAGAGACTGGAAAAGTGGTTGAGCGAATCATACAGGGTGAAAATCCCAAGGATATCGGATCCATTTTCTTCGAGGACCCTGCCCAATTTGAACTATGGTTCAATCTCGATACCGCTGATGCACTTGGTATCACCATTGACGAGTCGTTGCTTGCCAATGCAAAGGTGATCATCAAGGATGGAAAGAAGCAAATACAATAATAACGTAGATTCTCCTTGTATTGTGAACCTGCCTCTTCGGGGGCAGGTTCCTTTTTATGGGCAAATTCAGATAATACTTGTATATTATATGAATTATTATTCATTATTTTGTATATTCGGATTTACAAATCCAGAAATTCCAGCTATAGTTTTGCAAACGAAAAGGATTATCCGCTTGGAGGAATGATTATGAAAAAACTACAGCGTCCGATGCTCGTCGCTCTCTCTCTGCTGCTCTGTGTTGCACTTCCACTCTTCAGTGCTGGCCAGGCAGAACAAACCGGCCCACAACCGTACAAAATCGGTATTTCAAAATTGGTCACCCATGCAGCGCTTGATGCAGCTGAACAGGGTATGATGGATCACCTTGCAACAACTGATCTTCAGGTGACCTATGATCATCAGAATGCAAACGGCGATATTTCAACCGCTTCCTCCATCGCTCAGAAGTTCAAGAGTGACAAGGTGGATGTAGCAGTCGGTATTGCCACCCCTGCTGCCCAGGCTCTTGCCCAGGTATTTAATGAAAACTCCGGTACCTCGGTAGTATTCAGCGCTGTCACCGATTCAAGTGAAGCCGGCCTTGTGGCAGCAAACATTGCAGGAGTATCTGACAAGAACCCGGTCGAAGAACAGATCAAGCTCCTGATCGACATCACTGGTGCAAAGACCATCGGCAATGTCTACGCTTCCGGTGAAGCCAATGGTGTCCTGCTCATGGAGATGGCGAAGGCCGCTTGTGAAAAGTATGGTGTTGGGTTTGTTTCCGCTGCCATTTCAAACTCCAGTGAAGTCAAAATGGCCACCCAGTCAATCATCGACCGTGTTGATGCGCTCTATATTGCCACTGACAACACCGTCATCAGTGCCATCGCCTCAGTTGACGATGTTGCGAAGAAGGCCGGCAAGGCACTCTTCAGTTCTGATGCAAGCGGTATTGATGGCCTGAATGTCCTGGTCAGCCTTGGCTTTGATTACTACAACATCGGAGTTGAAACAGGTAAGATTGTTGAACAGATTCTTAGAGGCACTGAAGCCGGGGATATCGGAACAGTCTATATCACTGATCCCACAAAATTCCAGCTGTGGTTCAATCTTGATGCAGCGGACGAGCTTGGGTATACTATTTCGCAGGATCTGCAAGATGCAGCAGCAGTGCTCATTAAGGATGGTGTGAAAATTACCCAGTAATTGGGTCAATTGCAATCCCGCCGGAACTGTATTGAGCCGGCGGGTTTTTTCTGTGTAAGGGGTAATACATGCTTGAAGGAATTTTTGTAGATGGCCTGATCTTTTCACTCATGGTCATTGGAATCTTAATCTCATATCGGATTCTCGATATTGCCGATCTTACCTGCGATGGATCGGTGGCTACCGGTGCAGCAGTTGCAACCATGGCCATTGTAGCCGGTCTTCCCATCTTTGTTGCATTGTTGCTTTCATTCTTCGCAGGAGTGCTTGCAGGCATGGTTACTGCCGCCATCCACAATAAACTGAAAATTCCTGGCTTGCTTGCAGGTATTCTTACCATGACCATGCTCTACTCAATCAACTTGAGAATTCTGGGGAACAAGGCCAACGTCCCCTTGCTTCGCGTGGAGACCTTATACTCAAAACTCCCCGAGGCATTCCAGTTCCTTCCCCCTGAATGGGCCAGTCTGGTGGGAACCCTGCTGGTGGTACTCTTTGTAAAGGTACTCATTGATATCTTCTTCCGTACCGACCTTGGTGTTTCTCTTGGTGCAATGGGTGGAAACGAGCAAATGGTCATCAGCCAAGGCATCAATCCCGAGGTATTGAAGTTGATCGGACTTGGGCTCTCCAATGGCTTGATTGCTCTCTCTGGTGGATTGCTCGCCCAGTACCAGGGCTTTGCTGATGCAAACCTGGGAATCGGTATGGTCGTCCAGGGACTGGCAGCAATCATGCTGGGCGAGTTCCTCTTCTCTACCAACCGAATATCACTACTTACGCTTAGAGCCATCTTTGGAGCCATCATCTATAAGGCACTGATGTTCTTTGGCAGAAAGTACGGGTACTTGGTCAACATCACCCCAAACGATTTCAAATTGCTCACAGGTATATTGGTCATCGTCAGCTTGTTTATTGCCCAGACTCGCAGTGCTGCAAGCTCTGCTGGGGCAAAAAAGAAAGCCATCGCACGCTCCCAGGCAAAAAACATGAGCGACAAGGAGGATGCAACCAATGCTTGATCTGAGTAATATCACCAAAGTCTTTTATCCCGGTACTGTCAATGAAAAGACAGCCTTGGAAAACATCAACCTCCATGTAAATAAAGAGGACATCATCTGTGTCATTGGCTCAAACGGCAGTGGCAAATCCACGCTTTTCAATCTCATCAGCGGTACCTACCCCGTTACCAATGGAAAGATCATTTTTGATGAGGTGGATATCACCAGCAGCCCCGAGTATCGCAGGGCCATGACCATCGGTCGAATTTTCCAGGATCCAACCAAGGGAACTGCTGCAAATATGTCCATTGAGGACAACATGATCACAGCTATGACAAAGGGAATGAAGGGCCTGCGAATAAGCCTGAACAATGAGAAGAGGCAAGTATTCAGGGAACTCCTCAAGCCCATCGGTCTGGAGAACAGGCTCAAGGACAACGTTGGACTGCTCAGCGGAGGACAGAGACAGGCTCTCACCTTGTTGATGACGGTCATGAGCAAACCCAAGATGCTCTTGCTTGATGAGCATACTGCTGCCCTTGACCCAAGGAATGCACAGATTGTCATGGATTTGACCGAGCGGTACATCAAGGAGTATGAACTTACTGCCCTGATGGTCACGCATAATATGCAGTTTGCCATTGACTTCGGTAACCGTCTGATCA
>NZ_JAEKNT010000468.1 GCF_016406725.1 Sphaerochaeta sp. S2
CTGTAATTGGGTGGGGGTTGGTTCACTTGTCGTCTAAAACTTTGGAACCAACCCCTCTTGTTTTCTTGCAGCCTGGACTATACCACAAAGACAGGCAAGAAATCCCCTTCCTGTGCTAATGTGACAAAATCCCTTCCGTTACCTCAAGACATTATCACTTCCCAATGAGAGAACTAAAGGTTCTTTTTTCGCTTCATGTTGATTATTCTGCCCAATAGTGTTTTAATAGATAGGTATCTTTTGCAATCAATTAACATAGTGTTATAGAGAAATAATAGGAGTCATTCATGGTAATTTTGACCTTGAACTGTGGCAGTTCGTCTGCCAAGTACCAGGTGTACGACTGGGTAAACAAAGATATTCTTGCTGTTGGTGTTGTAGAACGCATCGGACTGGAATATTCCACCATTGAGCATAAGGCAAATGGCAAAGAAGAGTACAATGCAGAGTTCTCCTCCCCTACTCATAAAGAGGCAATTGAGCTGATCATCAGGATGCTTCTTGATGATGAGTATGGAGTCATCAGTGACTTGTCTGATATTGGGGCTGTTGGTCACCGTGTCCTGCATGGTGGTGAGGTGTTCAAGCAGTCTGCATTGGTAACCGATGAAGTCATTGAACAACTGAAGGAGGTAACACACTTGGGTCCACTTCACATGCCTGCCAATATCATGGGCATTGAAGCAGCAAGGAAGGCAATGCCATCCGTTCCCCAGGCCATCATCCTCGACACTGCATGGCATCAGACCATGCCTGAGGAAGCATTCATGTATGCCGTTCCCTATGAGTGGTACACTGATTACAATGTACGACGCTACGGCTTCCATGGAACCAGCCATCTCTACTGTGCAAAGCGTGCAGCAGTCCTGTTGGGCAAGAAGAATGAAGATACAAATGTCATCGTCTGCCATATCGGAAACGGTGCATCCATCAGTGCAGTGAAGAATGGTGTCTGTATTGACACTTCCATGGGTCTCACCCCCCTTGAAGGTTTGATCATGGGCTCCAGAAGTGGAGATATTGATCCTGCCATCATTCCCTACATGATGGACAATACCGGCATGAGCGCAAAAGAGATGGACACGGTTCTCAACAAGAAAAGTGGACTGATCGGCTTGTGCGGCAAGAGCGACCGCAGAGACGTGCTCAAGGCAAGTCTGGAAGGGGACAAGAAAGCAGCTCTGGCCATCAAGATGGAAACCCGCAGGATTGCAAAGTATATCGGCGGCTATGCTACCCTCCTTGGTGATAAGCTGGATGCAATTGTATTCACCGCTGGTGTCGGAGAGATGGCTCGCCATATCCGCCTCGGTGCATGTCAAGGCTTGGAAGCAATCGGGGCAGTAGTTGATGAACACAAGAATGAAGTCTGTTTCAGCAGGAACGGCGAATTCGAGATCAACACCGATGATTCGAAGGTAAAGATCCTGGTGATTCCGACCGATGAGGAATTGGTCATGACTGAGGATGCCTATGCACTCATGAACGGCACCTATGATGTACATACCAATTTCCACTACACCTTCGAGGACAAGGACTATGTAAACAAGAGCCGAGAGAAGGATCTTCAGAAGAACATTGAGAAGAATCCAGAGCTGGCAACTATTTTGGCAATGCCACGCTAAAAAGTAATACTATTTTTCTTGTGAACCACGCTGGGGATACCCCCTGCGTGGTTTTTTCTTGTTTCTTCAATCTATGAGAATTCTATGAAAATGCCGGGATAATCTTGCTTTCAAGGTGCAATACAAGTAGTGTATGGCTATGGAAACTATCTTGGTTGTTGAAGATGATGTTGATATCCGGGAATTGGAGAGATACACACTCTCATCCCTCGGATATATGGTCCTGGAAGCTGAACATGGCGCACAAGCCCTGGATTTACTGAAGAGTCACCACATTGATCTTATGGTGCTCGATATCATGATGCCTGTCCTTGACGGCCTCTCCACCATCAAATCTGTTCGCTATCAGCTGAACAACCCTGTACCCATCATTGTGGTCTCAGCGAGAGGGGAAGAGAGTGACATCATCACAGCCCTTGAGCTTGGAGCAGACGACTATCTGAGCAAGCCCTTCAGTGCAAAAGTCCTTGCTAGCAAAATAAGGGCAGTTCTGAGAAGAACCCAGGAAATGGAGCAGCAACACCCCATGTTAGAAGCCGATGGACTTATCATGGACCAGCAAAAACATCAGTGCATGCTTGATGGAGAAGAGATTGAACTTACTGCAACAGAGTTTGCCTTGCTCTATCTTTTGGCATCGAACCCTGAACAGGTCTTCACAAGGAACCAGATCATCACCAAGGTCAAGGGAGACGATTACCCGGTGACCGACCGATCAATCGATGTACAGATTGCTACGCTCAGAAAAAAACTGGGATCCTACGGAACCAGGATCAAAACCATCTGGGGAATCGGCTACACCTACAAGAACTGACGATCTCACGGTATCTTTTCCAGCAATCGGTAGAGTTCTGCCAGAAAACTCTCGTCATCTTCTGCAAACGGTGAGGGCTCTTCAATCCTCTCATCTTCCACCATGAACTGTCCAACCCTACTCTCATACTCGTTCTCAAAGGCCTGGGAGATATCAGCATCAGTTGCACTCCCGTCTTGGATCCTTTCTATGATGGAGAGGCTATCGTCAGTTATCCGCTGGATCCTCTCCAACTCTCTTCCTTGTATCTCCAGCAGTTTCAGTTGCTCCCTCTCTGAGAGGGGAACCTGCTGTGAAGTCGACTGGAGAAGCTTTGCCGCAAAATTCGCCATCCTCTCCCCTCTCTTGATCCCTGCCTTCTCCCAAACTGCATAGGTTTCCTTCTCTTTCTGGATAAACACGAATGATTCATCAAGGAGATGCAGTGAAAGCACCGCAAGCTCTGATTCCACAATCATAAGCGGGGTGCCTGGGGGTATGGTGGCAAAGAACTTCTCCCTACCCTTCAAGGTGTCAGCACGTCCTCTTGCATAGTGAGGGCTTTTGCCCTCCTGGTCGATGACACAAAGCACATAACGATTACCAATGATATCAGCTCCTGCAAATCCTGTTTCACTTCTGTTCATTCCTCCAGCCTAGCAGAGAATGATGCCAATACCAGTGCAGAAAGAAATCACGGCAATAGTTGCAAGATAGCCACCTGTGGTGCTAAAGTGAAGTATGGCGACATTGATTACATCCCTGCAGAAGCACTTTCATGGTAGTGAGAGCTGTATCTGCATTACGGGGAGTGGGGGTAAAACCACTGCTTTGATACAGCTCGCCAATGCGTACGCAGCTGATATGAAGCGGGTCCTTGTCTCCACCACTACGAAAGTACTTTACCCTGAAGACAGGGACTATCACTGTGACCGCTACTTCTGGGATGAGGATGTATTCTCGTACTCATGCAAGAAAGGTGAGCGGGTTTTCTACGCAAGACGAGGTCCCATCAAGGCAGAAGCGCCTCCTCTCAAAGACCTCGAACGTTTGAAAGAACACTATGATGTGCTCTTGCTGGAAGCAGATGGAGCTCGCGGGATGGACCTAAAACTCCATAGTGAGCGGGATCCAGTGGTACCGGAATTCACTACCGCTACCTTGGCAATTGCTTCTTTTTCCGTCTTCGACAAGCGACTCAGTGAACACTGCTTCGGATGTGAAGCCATGCCTGACCGTCTCATCGATGAAGAGACCTACTCATTCTTGCTTACCCATCCAGAGGGCATCCAGAAGGGCATGAAAGGTGTTCACGCTATACTTTTTAACCAAGCAGAGAGAACCGACTGGAGCAAGATCGAGAACATTCAAAGATCGTTCCCTGATTTGCATTTGTTTTTTGGTTCCCTTGAGCAAAATGTTCTCATAGAAAGGAAAGTGCCATGAAACACACAGTATTTGAAGCAGCAGCATACTTGAGTGAACACAAAGAAGACTTTGTGTATGCAACCATCATCAGGACTGAAGGATCCACCAGCAGAAACCAAGGGTCCATGGTCATTGATACAAAGGGAAGGATTACCGGGACGGTGGGGGGAGGAGAACTCGAGGCGTACGTACTCAGCCAGTCCCTCAATCTGATCAGCAATGATGAGACATACCGTCATATCCACTTCACCGTCCAGATGGAAGACGAGGTAAGTGTGGGTGTCGTCTATCTCTTCCTTCTCCACTGCACCACTGATGTTGAGCGAAAAGCCTTCATCGATTTCAGGCGGTGGGAGTCGTATGAGCTTGACCATGTTTTTGGTCTTCAATTACAACCATCAGTGGCTTTGCTCGGACTCTGTGAGGGAGGAGCAACCATTGGGGATGTGCATCCCACATTCCTCAGCCACGCCCAGGAGGCACTCAACAAGAAAAGTACCACCCTGGTGGAAACAGGCTCATGGACCTGTCATCTCAGTCTCCCGGTGAACTACCATAACCTCCTCTTGATCGGTGGAGGGCATGTAAACCAGGCAATCGCGGAACTCGCCCACTTTGTGGGAATTCCCACCCAGGTGGTTGAAACACGTGAAGACTTTGCCACGGAAGATCTCTTTACCTTCTCAAAGAAACGTGAGGTTGCCCCAACCCTTGCTGAAGCACTGAACAATATTGAAACCAATGAGTATACAGCTTGTATTATCGCGAGCCATGCCTTTGGCCCTGAAACCACCAAATTGCTCCTTGAAAGGAATATTGCCTATCTTGGGGTGCTGGGTTCCAGGCACAAGGCAAAGAAGTTGCTTGCTTCCCTCACCCTTGACCAGAGTGATCTGAAGCGATTGCACTGTCCAATTGGACTGGATATCGGCACAGAAACCCCTCAGGAGATTGCGCTCTCCGTACTGAGTGAGGTGATGAAGGTTTTCAACAACCGCAGTGGGCAGAGTCTCAAGCACAAGGCAAACAAGATGGTCGTGGTCAGAGGAGGAGGCGACCTTGCTACAGGGGTTATTCTCCGTCTCTTCAGAGCCGGATATTATGTTCTGGTACTGGAGACCGAACAGCCAACGGTTATCAGGAGAACTGTCAGTATCGCACAGGCAATGTACAGCAATACCGTTACCATAGAGGGAGTGAAAGCATCCCGTTGCAATGACCTGAAGGATGCCTATGCAAAGATGGATGCAGGTATCATACCTGTCCTGGCAGACCCGGAGGGAGAACAGATAAAGAGAGTAAAACCGGTCTGTGTTGTGGATGCCATTATGGCCAAGAAGAATATCGGTACCACAATCACCGACGCTCCGCTGGTAATCGCCCTTGGTCCTGGGTTTGTGGCAAAACAGGATTGTGACCTGGTCATTGAGACCATGAGAGGACATAGCCTAGCCAGAATTCTGAATGAAGGATCAGCAATGCCCAATACTGGAATCCCAGGGGTCATCGGAGGGTATGGGAAAGAACGGGTGCTCCACAGCCCTGCAGAGGGAGTCTTCTACAGTGACCATCAGATCGGTGATTTGGTTAAGCAAGGTGAGGTAATTGCCAAGGTTGGTGATGTGGATGTCATTGCAACCATCAGTGGGAAGCTCAGAGGCTTGCTGAACAATGGGCTGGAAGTTCCAGAACACTTCAAGATTGCTGATATCGACCCACGTGGCGAGCATGCTGACCATACCACGGTAAGTGAGAAAGCCATGGCAATCGGAGGTGCTGTTCTGGAAGCCGTTGATGGATTCCTCAGCAGAGCATAAGACGATACAAGAGGGACCACACCCGGCTCTGAATAGCGTCAGGTGTGGTAATCTTTCCATTATTCTTTGCTATCTTCAATGGATATTTTGCCTTCAATCCGTTAGTATGGAGTAAATACACTGTCCTTGCCAGGAGGAACCATGGATAGGAAACACTACTACTCACAACTACTCAGCGCATTGAAACATGATATCGTAGAGCGAAGGACTATCCTGCAGGGTCCCTGCACAGGGGATGAGGCGATCCTGCAGAACAAGCAGGTCATCGCCAGCCTTGGGAGAGGCGAGCATAACTGGGATGATCCCAGTCTTCTCAGGGAGCGTCTTTCCAGCGATGTACATCTGGTCATCTTTGGCGGTGGTCATATTGCCCTCGATCTCTACCATCTTGCGATCGATCTTGCCTTACGGGTCACAATCGTCGACGATCGCCCAGAATTCTGCAATCAAGAACGATTTCCTCAGGCTACCTGTCTCTGTGCCCCGTTTGAAGAGGTTCTCGAAAAGCCTCAATCGTGGATCAGGCCGTACTTCATCATCACCACAAGAGGGCATGCATATGATAGGCTCTGCCTGGAAAAAACACTGCGCCTACCCCACTCCTACATCGGTATGATCGGTAGCAAGAAGAAGGTTGCAAACACCTTTGATGCTTTACGCAATGCAAACTACAGTGAAGCAGAACTTGCTTCTGTGAAAGCTCCCATCGGGCTTGATATCGGGGCAGTTACTTCCTCGGAGATTGCTCTCTCCATTCTTGCGCAGGTTATCAGCGAATACCGCAAGAAGGAACAAGCGGTCAGGATTGATGAACAGTTGCTTGCCCGCCAGGCAACCGGCGAGCGCCACATTCTCGTCCGTGTAGTGGAAAAACATGGTTCAGCCCCATGTGAAGTCGGTTTCCAGCTAGCCCTGTTTGCTGACAGGACCTTGATGGGAACCGTGGGTGGTGGGGAGATTGAGGCAAGGGCAATCAAAGAGGCACAGCAAATGCTCATGGATGCACAGATGCAAGACCACACGGTACGCTACGACTTGAGCAATGAACGTGCCGGCAGTATAGGGATGATCTGCGGAGGTGTGGCAACCCTGCTGTTTCAGCGCAGGTGATACCCTTCCCCTACCATCTCATAGGCAAATAACTGCGAGGCTTGTTCCTCATCATACGCAAAGTCCCAGCAACCCATCCTATGGAAAGTGGTGCCACCAAACCCTTTCTTGAAGGTATAGAGGCCACTCATCGGGTGGTCCATTCCTCCCGTTGGGGAGACCCCGAAGAGGTCGTATTCTATGCATCCCCATCTCTTTGCCAGCTGAATTGCATGCCACTGCAAGGCATAGGTACTCATGGAGTTCCTCATCTTGGAAGAAGAGGCTCCGTAGAGATAGGTTGCCCGGCGCGCTGAACGACTGAGGAACATGGCACTGAGCGGCTGCCCATCAAAGAAAGCCATCAGAAGTACAATTTCTGCTCCCTCATCTTCAGCGCTGTACAGTGCATCAAAATATGATCGGTCGTGCAAGGTTATCCGGTTTCGTTCACATGTCTCCTCATACAACGAGTAGAAGATATCCAAATGGTCTCTCCCAACCTGGCGGACTTCTACTCCCTTTCGTTGTGCAAGACGGATATTGTAACGGGTTTTATGATGCATGCGAGAGAGAATTTGCTCTTCGCTCCCCAGCAGATTCACAAACATGGTATCACTGGGAAGCTGGTTCGAGACTGCCTTTCTTAATTGCTTGTTATTCGTTCCCCAATTGAGCCGAAGATTCTGCAGGGAGAGGGAAACATCATCATCCTCTTCCCAGATCGATTGCCAAGGGAGGTCGTAGCGAAGCAGGAGACAATGGGAAGGCAGTTTTTCACGAAGATTCATGGAAAGCTCTTCCAAAAAGGGTCCCATCTTCTCCTCATCAGGATTCAGCACTGGCCCATAGGGGACATATCCGATACTTTGGTGCCGATTTACCGGGATCAACTGTACAAGGATGTCATCCAGGACATACGATGAGCCTGGTTTCCCATAGAGTTCAGAAAGCGGTGTTTTTATGTCAAATGCTTTGGTGTGGTATCCTTGGCTCTCCTTTACTTGAGACCAGAAATACGATTGATGTAACAGAGGTGTATCATAGAGACCAGCAGGATCTTTTTCCTGCACCGTGAGATTCATTTCAAACTCCATTCTTAAATAGTCAAAGAAAACCATACCACAGAAAGAAAAAAGGGGGAAGGGAGATAAAATGTGAAGAAAGTATGAATACCGTACACTTCTCTTGTCTTGCTTGAACCAACGTTGGTAGAATCAAGTGAGGAAAATTATGCAATACAAAAGCATTCGTGCGCGTTTGGCGTTGACTACCTTTCTTGTTCTGGTGTGCTCCCTCTTTGGCAGTATGTGGATTGCAAACCGCTCATTCGCCACTACCATCAGGGAAACAACCTACGCAGAGCTCTCTGCCAAGGCAGAATATCTGGCAACCCTCTCCAAGAACTCATCAGAACCATGGATGACAGAACATTTTGACTCGTATGCGGCTTCCACTGCAACCAGGATTACCATCATCAACAGTGAGGGCGTTGTTCTCTTTGACTCTGACTATGCTGCAGAGACGATGAACAACCACCTCTATCGAGAGGAAGTACAAGCAGCTTTGAGGAATGGGAGTGCTTCCAGTGAAAGGAGGAGCAGCACCCAGAACCTTCCCGTCCTCTACTGGGCAGTAGCATTGGAAGACCATCCTACCATTGCCGTACTGAGAGTATCCAAGACGCTCAGCCAACTCTCTGGGTACCAGGCAACCTATCAGACTCTTTTCTTCAGAGGTATTGGTGTGCTGGTGCTCTTTTTCCTGCTCCTTACCTTCTTCGTCATCACCATGATCACCCGCCCACTCGACCGTTTAAAGATGCTTGCTCGCAAATATGCAACAGGCGACCTACAAGCAAGACTCCATCTCTCTTCCCCCCAGGAACTCGCTGAACTCGCCCATACCATGGAAGAGATGGCCCAAGAGATCCAGGAGAAGATTTCTCAGGTTGAGTTCGGTAAAAACCAAGTGGAGGCCATTCTCAACAGCCTCAGTGAAGGAATCCTTCTCCTTGACCGAAACCTGAACATCAAGGTAGCAAACAGGGAAGCCCACCTGCTCTTTACTGACCAGAAGGACTCTGTCCTTGACAAGAATCTTTCCCAGCTTATCAGTTCCAATGAAGTGCGTACTCTCTGTAACGCCACACTGCGGGATGGAGAAGAGAGGGAACTCACCATCGAACAGTATGGCCACCTTTTTGGACAGACTGCACGAATTGCAGGAAAACAACAGGTGCGGGAGCTGAGGATGCTCACCTGTGCTGTCCGATCATCCGAAGGATTCATCAACTCAGTGGTTCTCTCCATAAATGACATGACAGAGTTGAAACGCCTTGAGCAAATCCGCAAGGATTTTGTGGCTAATGTAAGTCATGAGCTTAAAACCCCCATTACCTCAATTGCTGGATTTGCGGAAGCACTCACTGAGACGCTGAATCCAGAGGAGATCACCCACTTCTCAAAGATCATCAGCAGACAAGCAAACAGAATGAGACAGCTAGTTGAGGATTTGTTATTGCTCAGTAGCCTTGAGCAAGAACAGCACAAAGCTTCCATGAGCTGGACTACCCTGGAGCAAATCATAGGGGAAACAGAAGAAGCTTGTTCCTATCGCTTTGAGGAACGTGGCAGCAGCCTGCACATCGCCTCGGACAATCCAGATAATCTCCTGCTCTATGTCAATGAAAATCTGATCGCCCAGGCTTTGAAAAACTTGGTGATCAATGCATTGAACTACTCTGAAGCAGGGTCAAAGGTTCATCTCTCGGCAACAGTTGGTGAGCAGCAGATTATCTTCAGCGTCAAGGACCATGGTATCGGTATACCCAAGGATGTCCAGGATAGGATTTTCGAACGGTTCTACCGAGTTGATGCAGCAAGAAGCAGGAGCCAGGGAGGGACCGGCCTAGGTCTGTCCATTGTCAAACATATCGTGAATGTCCATGGGGGAAAACTCTCGCTTGAAAGTGAGCTGAGAAAGGGAAGCACCTTTACCATCATACTGCCGAGGATAGGAGGAAACCTGAAGGACCTGCAGAAACGAAGCGAAGAGCTCTACAAAAAACACTAAAGAACATCCCCCCTTTCCGGGAGGATGTTGCAGAGTGATTTCTCTTGGAGTTTTCTATTCTGTCTTTTTAGGTCCGTTGAGCTTCGGTCTTTGCCCCTTGTCCATGTAGACGATCCAGCGGCATATGGTCGTCACATGGTCCCCATACCGTTCCATCTCCTTTGTCAGATAGAAGAGATTGAGAATACGTTCCATCTCAGCCTCTGTCTCCGGCCTGAGAGCAAACAGATCTGCGTTCAAGGCATCCCGCTCTGCATCCATCTTGTCGTCAAGGGATGCAACCTCGATTGCCTTCTCTGCCTTCACATCAATGAAGGCTTCAACAACCTTACGGGTCATGGTAGCACCGAGCAGTGCCATTTCGCTGATACGCTCTACGAACGGGATGAACATTGCTTCCTCTTCGCTACTTGCCATCTTTGCCATATGCGCAGCATGGTCTCCCATCCGTTCCAAGCTGGATACAATCTTGATCCCTGCAATGATATGACGCATATAATGCCCATAAGGAGTCTCACTTACCAGAAGTCGCACAGCATCGTTCTCCACCATCTCCTGCAGCTGGTCGATGAACCAGTCGTTGGCTATGACTTTCTTGGCCAACTCCACATCATGGTTTCGAAACGAATATTGTGCCTGGTATATTGCTTCCTCCACCCTATTCACCATTTGAAT
This sequence comes from Sphaerochaeta sp. S2, assembly GCF_016406725.1. GTDB lineage: Bacteria > Spirochaetota > Spirochaetia > Sphaerochaetales > Sphaerochaetaceae > Sphaerochaeta. The sequence goes on from NZ_JAEKNT010000468.1 coordinate 10,503, forward strand.
GAGCATTTCTTGGAAGAATTGCATCTTCTCATCAAGCTTACTGATAGTTTGGTCCATGATTCCCTCCTAGGATCAACCGAATTTACCGGAGATGTACTCTTCCGTCTTTTTATGTGCCGGGTTGAGGAACAGCTGCTCGGTGGGAGCATACTCCTCCAGATAACCCGTCCGCTTCTCATCAACCATGAAGAATGCGGTATGGTCTGAAACACGTGATGCTTGACCCATATTATGCGTGACAATGACAATTGTGTAGTATTTCTTCAGTTCGAGGATCAGCTCCTCGATACGGCCTGTTGCGATGGGGTCGAGCGCAGAGGCCGGTTCATCCATCAGGATCACCTCCGGTTGTACGGCCAAGGTCCTTGCAATACAGAGACGCTGCTGCTGTCCTCCACTGAGTCGAAGGGCATTTTGCTTGAGCTTGTCCTTGACCTCATCCCAGAGCGCAGCCTTCTGTAGGCTGGTCTCTACCAGCTCGTCATAATCACCTTTGAATCCATTGATCTTCGCACCCCAGGTGATATTCTCATAAATCGATTTGGGGAATGGATTAGGTTTCTGGAACACCATGCCGATGCTTCTTCTGATCAGAACCGGGTCAACGTCCTTCGCATAGAGATCATGGCCATGGAACAATACCTTGCCATCGATTGTTGCCCCCCTGATCATGTCATTCATCCTGTTAATGCTTCTCAGTACGGTACTCTTCCCACATCCTGAAGGTCCAATGAATGCAGTAACCTGTTTCTCATAGATGGGAAGAGAAGCATCCTTTACCGCTTGGAAATTGCCGTAATGGATACTCACATCTTCCAGGGTTATGATCTCCTGTTTTGTATCTGGTTCTGGTTTTCCAAGGAACTCAAAACTTTCTGCTTCTGTTGCTTGCATTACTTTCATGCTGCCATCCTCTTTTTCTTGGCTAGTTTGTCTCTGAGATAGATTGCCCCACTGTTCAATACAAGCAGAAGTACCAATAAGACAATGATGGCTGCTGCTGCAATATTGCGATATGAACCCTGGGGACGAGCCGACCACTGGTAGATCTGAATCGGCAAGGTTGTAAATTTCGAGAAGATACTGGAAGGGTCAACGCTGATAAACGTTGATGCACCAATGACCACCAGAGGTGCCGTCTCTCCCAAAGCCCTGGAGAGAGCGAGAATCGTTCCCGTCAAGATCCTGTCAAAACTGACGGGAAGCACCTGACTCCAGATGGTCTGCCACTTTGTAGCTCCCACCCCATAGCTGCTCATCCTCAGTGAATCGGGAACACCCTTGAGGGCTTCCTGGGTGTTGATGATAATGATCGGGAGTACCAACAGCCCCAAGGTAAGTCCTCCACTGAGAATAGTCCTGCCATTAGCCGTGGTGTCGGCAACCGTAGTGAGAAATGCTCCACTGGTCACCCCTTCCATCGCCCTCACAAATACGGCCAATCCCAGAAGCCCGTAGATGATCGAAGGTACTGCACTGAGGTTGAAGATATTGAGCTGCAACATACGATTCAGTTTTGTATCCTCTGCATACTCTTCCAGATAGATGGCTGAACCAACCCCGATGGGGAAAGCCAGCAAGAAGGTAATGGCGATAATCCAGAGAGAACCAAGAAGCGCAGTGCGTATACCAGCATTCAGCGGATTGGCACTTTGGTCATTGGTAAGAAAATCCGGGGTTATCCAGCTCTTGAAGATCAGGTACGAATCCTCCTGATTTGCCATAAAGGCACCAATCTCATCCTGTTTGGTGATCGAGCCCCAAAGGCCCCAGCTCCTGAGAACTGTCGGCTTTATGATATATTGCTCTATCAGGGCACGTAACTCACGATCGGAACGTTCTGCTATCGGCTTCTCATACTCCACCCTTCTCAGTATGCCACTGGAGAGGTTGTTCCTTGCAGTCTCCTCCAATTGAGACCGGGAGAACTCCTCCAAGGACGAAGCCCCACTGATCAACTCTGAAATATTCACCTCGTTTCTGATGACTGCATACCCAAAAATGGAATCAATCACCGATACGAGCAACAACAGCAGAAACAAGACTGCTACTGCTGTAGCAAAGATAAATATCACTTTCCAGAATATCGATAAGCGAGCGCGTTTCTGCATCAAGAGCAGGCTCTCTGCCTTGGTGCCAAACATCGATTCTGTCTGCATATTATTCATACTCCTGATAGAAAAGGTTTGAGACTTTTCTTGAGATAAGATTCAGCGTGAAGGTGATGACGAACAACACCAACCCAAGTGCAAAAATACTGTTGTAATCAACCGAGTTGTAGCTGACATCCCCTCCACTGATCCTTACAATGTATCCTGTGATGGTTTCAGCAGCCTCAAAGGGATTGAACGTCATATTAGGTCCAGCCCCTGCTGCCAAGGCAACGATCATGGTCTCTCCAATAGCTCTGGAGAGAGCAAGCAGGAATGTGGCACTTAGCCCACTTAACGCGGCAGGAAGGACAACACGGAATGTGGTCTCTATCGGGGTCCCGCCAAGAGCAAGACCTGCAAGGCGTAACTCCTGGGGTACTGCTGAAATGGCATCCTCAGCCATGGTGGCGATCATGGGAAGTACAAGAATTCCAATAACCAATCCTGCACTGGCCGTATTGTAAATCTCCACTGTCTCCTGACCAAATATTGAGCGAAGCAAAGGGGTCATGAAGGTAAGGGCAAAATAGCCATATACTATGGTTGGAATCCCTGCCAACACCTCAAGAATCGGCTTGAGTCTACCCCTGACCTTGTCAGATGCATACTCCGCCAGATAGATTGCCACAAACAGCCCAAGGGGTATGGAGAACAACATGGCGATAACACTCGTCATGATGGTTGCATTCAGCAAGGGGAGAAAACCAAACAACCCGATCATGGGTTGCCAGGTCTTTCCAGTAAAAAATTCGACCAAGGTGACCTCAGGGTCAGAGAAAAAGAGAAAGGACTCGCGAATGAGGATCACCGCAATCCCAACCGTGATCATGATGGAGAACAGTGCAAACAGGAACAGGATGGTTTCAATAATCCGCTCATGCAGCCTACGTTTCTTTCCAAAAGGATGGGTGATATGCCTTTGTGTCATACTTGTATATCCTAGTTTTCATGGGAATTGGCCGCATCAATCAGATGCGGCCAACCTCGAACCGTGATGCGTTAGTACGCACCCTGGGTAGCATCCAACCAAGCCTGGCGAGCCTTATTCAACTCATCCTCATTGGCAGGGAAGTAACCTACACCTACAACCTCTTCATTGACATAGCTGAGGTAGAAGTCCAGGAAAGCGGCAACCTGTGGTTTGCTCTTCATGATCTCGGCATCACTGTAGAGGAAGAGAGGTCTTGCCAAGGGATAGGAGTTGTTGTCCACATTTGCCTTGCTTGCTTCAATTCCGTTGATGCTGAGAATGTTGAGAGAGTCTTCATTCTCACTGTAGTATGCATAGCCGAAGAACCCGATTGCATAGGGACTGCCCTTGATACCCTGTACCAGGATGTTGTCATCCTCACTGAGCTGCAGGTGACTAGCAGAGAGCATTGGTTCAGGATTCTTGTCGAACACTTCCTCAGAGAAGTAGTCGAAGGTTCCACTGTCTGTTCCAGGGATGAAGCGCTGGATCGGCTCGGCAGGATAGGCAGGATTGATGTCAGACCACAACTTGGCGGTGCTGAAAATCTTACCAAGCTCTTCCATGGTTGCATCCTTCAGGAAGGTGTTTTCCTTACTTACAACCACTGCAAGTGCATCGGTACCAACCCTGAACTCGATGGGGTTTCTGCCAATCTTCTTTGCATCCTCAATCTCGCTTGCCTTGATACCACGGCTTGCATTTGAGATATCAGTCTCACCGGATACGGTAAAGCGTTCAAAGCCTGCACCACTTCCGATTGAGTCAATGGTGATAACACCACTGTACCCTTCTTCTTTGAACCTTTCGGCCATGCGCTCAGAAAGGGGATAGACGGTGGAACTTCCAGCGGTGATGATATTCCCGCTGACCTTAAGTGGGTTTACCCCAGGAAGGCCTTCAACTTCAGGTCCTTCAATCCAACTGAAGGAGCTTGTTGCAACATTCTCTGATTCACTCTTCCCTGCTGCACTGAGTGAAGCCAGGGTGATAACCATAAGGACGATAATACTCAATCTTTTCATTGTTTCCTCCATATTTTAGAAACATTGTTGGGCACACCCTACAGCTAATATGTGAGAAAAGTGTTTAGAGACCATGAATAGTCTGTTATGTTTTTCTCTCCTCCCCTTTCCTCTTTGATCGAACCTTGGTACCTTTAGAAGAAAGGAGGGTTTATGGCAAAGAAGCTTCACTTCTACCGTTGCCCAATCTGCCATTCAATGGTTGATTTGGTATATGACGAGGGGCACTCCTTGCACTGCTGTGAAACAGAGATGCAACTCCTGAAACCAAAAACCGCGGACGCAAATGACGCAAACCATGAAATAGTACTCACTCACCGAGGGGACCTTCTCTATGTTAAAGTGGGCAGCAAGCCCCATCCCCAGAGTGATGATCATCAGATAACTACCATATTCTTGGTGACCAAGAACCATACCAGGCGACATGATATACGCAAAGGGACTCCCGCCTCTGCAGTATTCACCGATACTGAACATGGAGATGTATATGCCTACTGCAACAAAGAAGGATTATTCAAAGTCTCATTCTAGGAAGTTGCTTGTTGTGATCGACATGCAAAAAGATTTCGTCTCTGGAAGCCTCGGCACTGCTGAAGCACAAGCGGTGGTTGATAAGGTGGTCGCAAAAGTGGTTGGTTACAAGGGATCTCTTGCCTATACCTTGGACACCCATAAGGCAGATTATCTGGAAACCAGTGAAGGAAAACATCTTCCTGTCCCCCACTGCATCAAGGGGGAAGAAGGGCATCAATTGGTAGACCAGCTCAAGGAGCCGCTGAAAGATGCGATGGTCTTTGAAAAGCCCACCTTCGGCTCGGTTGAGCTTGCAACATACATAGCAGAAGACGAGACAATCACGGAAGTGGAGTTGGTGGGCGTATGCACTGATATCTGTGTGGTCTCCAATGCCCTCTTGATCAAGGCGATGAGACCGGAGCTTCCTGTCCTCGTTGATGCAAGTTGTTGCGCTGGAACAACCCCCAGCAACCATGAGGCAGCACTTAAGACAATGCATTCGTGCCAAATCGAGGTTTTTTCTTGAGCAGGTCATAGACAAAGAGCATCTGGACTTGTAGGATACGGTGTACAGACACTTTACTAAGGAGGCTGCTCATGGAACAGTCCTTATCGTATGTTCTGGTTACCCCATATACCGTAGCAAAAAGTCGCACCGGCGGGGTGCTATCCAGACTTCTCTCCCGCATATCCCTCGAGCTTGTAGGAGCTCAGATGATTGCAATGGATCAAACCATTACCGAGGAATATGCATCGATTATCAAGACTAGGGAAAAGGATGAGGGAGCGAACACCTCAAACCTTCTTTCCTCCTACATAGAACAGAACCTAGGACCCACCGGTGGAGTCAAACACCGATCCTTGTTGCTTCTATTCAAAGGGGAACATCCTTGTGAGGAACTTGCCAAAGTGGTGGGATCCTTCCAGAAGGAAGCCCGCTTGGTGGAAAATGTTACTGGGATGTCAATCCGTGACACCTATGCTGATCTTATCTACACTGATGAAAAAGAGAGTGAGGTTCTTTATTTTGAGCCGGCAGTCATCACTGCACAAAGCCAGAATGAAGCTGACCAAACACTTGCCCTCTTTGGCTCTTGGTTGCCAGGTAAGAACAACATCGTCAAGAACAGACCAGATGAGTATTATGAGAAGACCCAACGCACACTTGTCATCATCAAGCCAGATAACTGGAAGTATGCTTCCAGCCGCCCCGGCATGATCATTGACATGTTCAGTCGCAGTGGACTTCGCATCGTAGGTATCAAGGTACTGAAGATGTCCGTTGCCCAGGCCCTACAGTTCTACGGCCCGACCAAGGAAGGCCTGAAAGCCAAACTTGCTCCCATCTACGGTATGCAAGCGAGGGAACTCCTGGAAAGTGAATTCAATGTACTGCTGGGTGACCAGCTCCAGACAATCCTTACCAACAGCTTCGGCGATATGTACAGTGAAGAACAGTTCGAACGCATTGTAGAGTTCATGGCCGGTATAAAACCGAGTGAATGCAAGGCTGAGGATCTGGACAAGCCAGGACTGGTAAAATGCATGGTCCTGATCTATGAAGGCGTTGATGCCGTGAGTAAGATCAGAACAATCCTTGGTGCCACAGACCCGAACAAGGCACTTGCTGGAACCATCCGTAGAGAATTCGGCTCCAATATCCGCGTCAATGCTGCACACGCATCTGACTCACCGGAGAATGCCCAACGAGAGATGGGTGTATTGGAAGCTGAAGAGAATTTCAACGCCACCCTTATCAAGGGATATCTCGAATCTAAAGCAACCGCTTCTCCCCGCTAAGGGATCTGAGGTGTGTTGCGTCTTGGGTCACTTCCAAGGTCCCAAGATACTTGCCATCCATGCTACGCACTGCGTAGTACTGGATGTGGACAAACGCTCCCCTTACAACCAGATAAAATTCCGCAGAATCCTCCCTTCCTTCTTTGAAGGAACTGAGGATTTCCTCGACGGTGGACACACTCTTTGGAGGATGGCAGTTTTGCACCAACCTTCCAATTACCTGTGGACTACGGGGAAAGATACGATGTGGTGGATCAGAATAGAACTTGACCCGGTCATCGGCCCCTATGAAGGCAATATCGAGTGGGAGGAGACGGAAGATCAACTCCAACTGTTCGAATGTGAGGGCCCCAGTCTTACAAGAAAAGAGTGCATCAGCAAGGGCACTGTCCATACGCTTTTCGCTATGCTCGCCTAGGGCACGATATGCAACCGGATAGAGTATATATGTCTCCCGATACCGCAAGATTTCCATATTGAAGTAGAAGTTGCTGAACAATTTCCAGAATGATGCCATATCACTGCCTTCATAGGCTTGAGTCTGCTTCTTCAGGTCAAGGGCTGTATTCTGGATCGCCCACATAAGCTTCACGCAGCTATGTTCATTGCTGGTTTGCTCAAAAAGAGGGAATAGCTCATTCTGCAATCGCTCATAGTGCTTTTGTAGCAGATCAAACGAGGAAAGAACTTCCTGTATGCCTGAAACATCACCACTTCCTTCCTTCTTCAGTTGAATGCTGATTTGCTGCAATGAAGAGGACACCTTCGCGATTTCACCATTCTCCTCAACCAAGGATGTAAGCAGTACATTGTCCTGGTAATCTGGAAGCGTAGCACTCTCCAAGCCCTTACCCACTGAACGGATGAACCTCGCCACTGGAATGGTATAGGACTCAATATCCTCTGCCTTGCTGAGAAGTTCATCCAATGCCGCATTCGTCTCATATGCTGAGGCTGTTTCCAATACATCACGATAGGATTCGTAGGTTTCCTTGTCTGTAGTTCCCTTATAAAGAATCTGGAAGTACTCAATAAGCCGTGAAGTACGCTTGTCTGTATTGTGCATTAGTTCCATGTTCTGACTCCTCTCAAGCAGTTTGGAACAAACTTTGCAGTATGGCAAGCAGGATTTGTGCAACTTTCAGGGGTCTTCCTCTTCTAAGTGGACAGGTTCGGTATTATGCTCAGATTGGAATCACAGAAATCTCGGGGGCTTGGTACTTGTACTTCCCTGTCCTGCAATCTGTACCAACACCCACCACACATGGGGGTTATCAATGAACAAGTTACTAAGAATCGGTGTTGGAGTTATTATGCTTTCCCTGCTGTTTCTAGGCTGTACATCTGCCTCGCTCTCATTTTCACACGGTATCCCAGAGATCCAATTAGGGTATGACCATGGTGCATTCATCGAAGCACTCAATTACGTCCCCGATGTCGAGCCATGGTTGATGAGTGGGGACATGTTCAGCGAACGGGTCGGTGATCTCTTTACACTTGACTTGCCGCCTGGAGGGTCCGATCTCGCAATCTGGGGAACCGGGGTCTATACCGGTGACAGCAATGTAGGAACGGCTGCTGTGCACAGTGGCCTGATAACCTTCGAGGAAGGTGGCAGAGTATACTTCAAAATCCTTGAAGGTCGTTCATACTACAGAGGCAGTACACAAAAGGGAGTTACATCAATCACCTATGGCTCCTGGCCACTCAGTTTTGTGTTTACTGACAAGAAAGGCAATCTGCTTGAGGAAGACATACTGGAAGAGTATGTCATAGACTGGCAGACAAATGCTGATTTCCTCAATCTGTTTGCAGGGGAAGAAGTGACTGTCTCTCTCCCACCAGGAGGAACAGAGGAGACCATCTGGGGTTCCGGACCTTACAGCAGTGACAGCCCAATTGGAACAGCCGCTGTCCATGCAGGGAAGATTTCTTTTGAAGGGGGCGGAGAAGTGACCATCCAATTCATAGGAGAGGCTCCTCGATTCAATGGGTCCACCAAACATGGCGTTACTTCAGAGTCCTTTAACGATCAAATAGAGGCTTATATATTCCTCTAAGGTAAAGGGATTCACTATTCACTTCTTGTCAACTCCTGCACACTGGGATACAGTACGTGCAGGAGCTTTGCATGAAAATTGACAAGAAAGCATTACATTTTGCCCTGCTTTTTTTCCCCATAGGGCTTCTCTGTGCCTGGTATCTGGCGTATACGAACAGTACAGTAGCTGCAAACCTTGGTGTGGAAGTCTCACTCCCTCTGCTTCTACTGGCCACCTTTATCCAAGTTGCCTTGGTATATACGCTTCTGCTAGCCTACCTTGGACACCAACTTGCCCGGAAGGTTGGACTGCTTCGCCCCCTCACCTTCGAGAAAACACTTGCAGGAAAGGCGATCCTCCTCGGACTTCTCTCTGCACTGGTCATGCTCAGTGATTACTTTGTGTTTGCTCCACACATTCCCCAGGTCCAAGCCTCATACTCCCCTGAATCCTTCAGTTTTGTTGCGCTCCTCTTTTCCATGCTTTATGGAGGTATCCTGGAAGAGATCATGCTTCGATTGTTCTTCCTCTCACTCCTGGTCTTCATACTCGACCTGTTGTTTGGAAAGACGAGGCAAGGACTGGAAATCCCAAAAGCCTACTATCATATTGCGAATCTGGTTGCTGCAATACTGTTTGCGCTTGGTCATCTACCGGCAACACAAGCGGCCTTCGGAGCCTTGAGTGGTATGTTGGTACTCAGAAGCCTCGTACTCAACGGAGTATTGGGATATCTCTTTGGGTGGGTCTATCTGAAAATGGGAATCCAATATGCCATGATCACACATGCCCTGACGCACCTGTTCTTCCAAGGTATTCTCTTTATCTTCATCTTCTAGAGAAAACAGCGAGGAGTGTCGTCGCTCAGCAACTGCCCATACTCACTGGTCTCCAGCGGTTGGCTGTAGAAGTAGCCCTGTACAGCGTCGCAGCCCATGGAAGCCAGCATCCTTGCTTGCTCTTCACTCTCCACACCTTCAGCAATGGAGGTAATCCCAAGATCTTTCGCCATGGCAATGACATGCTGGATAACAACCCTTCCCTGTTCGTTGGTAGTAAGGTCGGTGAAAAACCCTTGGTCCATCTTGATTACATCAATCTGTACATCCTTGAGCATGGTAAGGGAAGAGTATCCTGAACCGAAATCATCAAGGGAGACCAAGAATCCTTGGCTTCTCAGCGATTTCAGGACAGATGATAGATGGGTAAGGTCATGGAGGAACAAGGTTTCGGTCAACTCGAATTCCATGAGTTTGTGGTCGATGCCATAGTGGTCAACCAATGCTACCAGGCTCTCCTCGTAGTCCGTGACAAAGAGATGTGCCCTTGACTGGTTGACCGAGATAGGCAGAAGGGGTTTGCCCTCACCCTTCCATTGGACAAACAGCTTACACACAAGCTTCAGGACATACATGTCCAAAGAGATAAGGAGATTATGTTTCTCCAGAAGTGGAATGAATTGTGAGGGCATCAACAATCCTCTGGTTGGATGCTTCCATCTGACCAGGGCTTCCCCCCCGATAAGGGATCCGGCAGAAAAGGAGTATTTCGGTTGAATCTGGATGAAAAATTCCCCAGCTGAGAGAGCCTTGTTGAACACATGCTCCAATTCACTCTCTTCAAGAAGCTGGTCCTTGAGTGCTTCCTCATAGAAGAGATACCAGCCTTGTTTCGCTTCCTTCAATGCTGAGAGAGCAAACAGAGCTCGGTCGATATATGAACTGATCTCCAGATTCGGCTCCTCAACCAGTGAGATACCGATGAGAATTTCCAACTGGAAAAGGGAAGCTTTGGGAAAAGAGAAATGGCTCAACTCTTCCTCGATGATGGTAATCCTCCGTTGCAAGGCTGTCCGTTCACGGTAGCTTACAAGCATAATGAACTTATCACCGCTTAATCGGGCACACAGTCCATCACGAGTAACATACCGAGGAATGACCTTTGCACAGTGAAGAAGCAAGGAATCGCCGAAGCCATAGCCAAAATGGTCATTGATCAACTTGAACTTTCCGATATCCAGAATCATGACTGCATAAGAGTCCCTCGGGTGCTGCAAGCGTATCTTTGCTTCCTTTTCAAAGAGATTCTTGTTCGGCAGTTTGGTAAGCTCATCAACATAGGCCAGATGCCATAAGGTCCTGGCATATCGATGATCCATGGAGAGCAAGTACACCAGGAAGAGGAAGAAGATGACGATAACCATCACCGCCATAGAGAGAGAGGAGCGAAGTATTGCCAGGGAGACCGATTCGGAAAGACCACGGTTGGCAACCAAGACAAACTGTCCCCATCCACCATCAAGCTTACTGGTGAACAACTGCATCGTTTCATCAGAAGCAAGCGAAAGTGCATCAAGCCCATCGAGACTTCCGTCTGTCTGCCAGAGCAAGGTTCCCTCCGGCTTGATCCAATATCCAGTGAAGGGCTTGCCCGTAAACAACGTACCAAGCAATGCATCGTATGTATTGGTGGAAACGGTATGAAACAGGGTAAGACATGTTCCGTCAGCCAGTTCAGCTTTTGCCGCATACTGCAAATGATCACCAGAACGGGTGATGGAAGGATAGTCACCTGCTTTCTCCCACCGGACATCGTACTCATTGAGCATAGCTACCGCACTCCCTTTCGTGAGGGATGCAGTTTCTTCAACCAACGATTGCAGCACTCTCTGGTCTTCATTGATCTGCTGGCTTACCAGCTGGGCACTTTGGTCCGCAAGATATTGGTACTGAGCCTGCTTCTCCTCCCAGAGTGATTGTTCTAGTTTGCGATTGAATTGGTGGAAAAACAGCGAGAGGATGAATACTAGAAAGAGGCTTAGCAGAAAGACGCGAATGGTCAGTTGCCCTGACCGTCGTGAATCTTGTCTGCCTTCTGCTGACCAACCACTCTTTTCCATGATACTCCTGTATTCTGGTTTTCAGTATAGCGGAATAAGGGAAGGAATCAAGAACTGAATGTTCTCTGGGCGTGCTTTTTCCCCACTGCTTGGTTGCTTCCCTTTACGCTTTGCCGTATAGTTCAGCTCATGATTATCTCCTCACTATTCCAGATGCTTCCCATTATCCTTGTTGTCTTGGGTGGTTTTTTGCTGAGCAGCATTGAGTCGATCAAGGTGGAAGACCTTGTCCGTATTGTCTCTGACTTCTTCATGCCTGCCTTGGTATTCATCTCGCTGACTGAAAGCACCCTCAGCGGAGCAGTTATTGGAGATATTGCAAAAGCTTCTGCATTGGTCTCGCTTTTACTCTTCCCCCTTGCACTTGGATGGGCAAAACTTGCAAAACAGGATATGCGTAGCACAATCCCCCCACTGGTCTTCATGAACTCCGGGTTCCTTGGTATCCCTCTGATGGAACTATGGGGAGGAAGCGAGGCAATGAACCTGATCCTCATCTATGACCAGATCCAAGGAATTTTTCTCTTCACATTGGGACTGTTGATCATCACCGGAGGGTTCAGCAAGAAAGGTCTGCTGAACATGCTCCACTCACCGATTCTCTGGGCGGTATTGCTTGGATTCCTCGTAAGAATACTTCCCATAACCATGCCGAAGGCGATTGTCTCAACCTTTACCTTTGCGGGTAGCGCCGCCAGCCCTCTGGCAGCCTTTACGCTCGGGGTCTCTCTCAAGAGAATCCGCTTCACTTTCGACCGTCATATCATTGGCGGCTTGGCCATCCGATTTATCGGAGGGTATGCCGTCGGGTACCTTGCAGCATCCCTTGTTGGCCTTAGCGGACTATCAAAGACGGTAGTGATTGTAGCAACGGCACTCCCTTCAGCAGTTTTCACAAGTGTATTGCCACTGCGCTACGGGTTGAAGAATGAGTTCTCCAGCACCATGGTTTTGCTCAGTTCACTGATGGGGATCTTTACCATCCCCATCACCTTGGCCCTTGCTGCCTGAGTTACTCAAGGATCTTCAGCTTCACCTCACTAAAACTCAATCCCTGTGACTCAGCAATCACCTTGATGCTCTCACGCGTGTTCTCCACTGTTCCCAGGATTGACTCTATCAGGGAAAGACTGTAACCAGCATCCAGCACTTCCTGTACCGTGGTCTTGCCGGTGATCTCAAGGGCAGGTGCGGGTATTACTACACTCGTATCAACGGTAAGTTCTATTGCAGCTTCTTTTATTTGCGGAAAACGAGGATCAGCTGACTTTCCTTCACGCTCCAACACGCGCACTGCACTGGTGGGCAGCAAGGTTCCCTCTTCAGCTGTGAATGGAATCCCGGTGTATACCGATACAAAAAGCCTGATGGAATCAGTTCCAACCTCTGTTCCCTCAGGGATGGAACCTGCCCAGATTTCCTCAAGGGAGCCAAGACGCATCGTTCCCTCTTCTACGCCAAATGCATCCAGAAGTATGGGAATAGGCACGGGGAAAGCCTTCGCCACATCTTCAAAAGTATAGCTTCCTCGGATATCTTCTGGATTTGGTGCTCCTGCAAAATCCCCTTCCTTCAACAGTGTCGGTTGTTTGCTGCTGGAGGTTCTCCAGAGTCCAAGCACCATGGAGAGCATGATACCGCCAACGATTACCAGAACCGTGATGATACCGATTCGCCGTATGGAAATACCTTGTTGTTTCTTGGTGACGGAAGTGATCACGGTATCAGAGACAGGACATGCATCTTCACTGGTACAGGCCATGCAGGAGATACACTGACCTGAGGAAACCACCTCATTTCCTGCTACATCAATGTTCATCGGGCAGGCTCTATTGCAAGCAGAACAGTTGATGCAAAGATCTTTGTTCCTTCGTATCTTGAAGATCCTTATCTTGTTGAAAAGCCCAAGGAAGGCACCATAGGGACAGGCATACTTGCAGAAAGGACGCTCCACGAAGAGTGAAAGCAAAATAATTATGAATAATATAACAAGTCCAGCAAGTGCAAACTCTCGATGAATGAGAGAGAAGAGCGCATAGTATGGGTCATAGGGTTGAAAAACCAAGGTCGCAGAGAGGGCGGTCATGACCAAGATCCATACAAGGACACCATAACGCAGGAATCGTAGGTAACGGTCGATACGCTTTGGTACGAATGTGTTGTACCGCTTTGGAAAGAGCCGTCTTCCAAGCTTCCCGATCCACTCCTGAAATGTCCCAAACGGACAAACCCAGGAACAGATGACCGGTCCAAAGAGAACCGCAAGGAGTACGGATAGGGATGCAAGCACTACCGAGGATTCATGAATCTTTCGAATCAGGATACCATCCTTGATAAGGGTCCACAGCGTTACCACCCCGCCAAAGGGGCATATTGCATGAAGGGAAACTGTTTCCATGGAAAATGGTAGCGTAAATCCATTTGCTACCGCTTCACTCAAGGAAATTACCGTAACCACCCAAAGAAAGAAAACCAGTTGCACAATTTTCCGTATTCGTTGCACTTTTCCCCGTGACTGTTTCATATACTCTCCTCCGTTCATACAGGAGTAGTGTTCCCTCTAGTTTTGTGCTTTGTGTGTGCTCTTGCTTCACATTGGGTAAAACCATGGTACACTCTGGATAAGGAGTCTATGCATGCGCAAAATCGTATTACTGTTTTTGATCCTCTTGGCCACAGGGTCCCTCATTGCCCAACCCTTGCAAGAAACGCCCCCTTCCAAGTCATTCAGTGAAGTAGCGAGTACCTTCTCAGATGGTCTCTTCTTTGCCGGCTACCAGCAGGGAGGCAACCGCATGATCAGCCCGCTTTCTGCCCTGCTTGCCCTTTCCATGACCATGAATGGTGCCGTAGGGGAAACCAAAAGCGAAATGCTTAACGTCCTCACCGATTCAAACTATACTCCCGAGGCACTGAACCAGGAAAGTGAAACGTACCTGCATTCCATCAATCAAGAGAGTGTATTGGATATTTCCAACAGCATCTGGATGAATGAAGCGTTCCAGATCTCACCGGTGTTCCTCGATTCGATCAGGACAAACTACCAAGGAGTTGCTCAGTCCCTTGACTTCCAGAACCCCTCCAGTGCAGGAATTATCAATGCATATGTAAAGAAAGCCACCCGAGGGGCAATTGCGGACATAATAGACCGCACCTCGCCTGATATGCTTATGTATCTTATCAATACCATTGCATTCAAGGATGACTGGAAAGAACAGTTTTCTGGCAGTGATACCAGGAATGGCACATTCTTCGGTGAACACGAAAAGAAAACGGTCCCTTTCATGAACCAGGAAAAACAGTTCCCGTACCTTGGAGGGGATGACTATCAGTTCATCGTCCTCCCCTATGCCAATGAGCGGTACTCCTTTGTGGCGATCTTGCCGGATACATCAGTACCTATCAGGTCCTTCCTTGCCAAGTACGAGGATAGGCCATTCAGCCAGATGCTTTTTAACTGGGTAGAGAAGAGTGAAAAAACTTTGGTGAAGTTGAGCCTTCCCAAATTTGAGAGCCGATACCAGGAAAGTCTGGTCTCCACGCTTAATACCATGGGAATGAAAAAAGCCTTCACCCCAGGTGTTGCCGATTTCTCTGCCATGCTCGGCAAAGCTCAGGCTCCTCTCCATATCGATGAGGTACTGCACAAGAGTTTCATTCGTGTAGACGAGGAAGGCACTGAAGCCGCAGCGGTTACCGCTGTCATGATACGAGTAACGAGCTTCATGCCCAGGGAATCGGTAGAGATGCGACTCAACCGGCCATTCTTCTATGCCATATTGGATATGCAGGAAGAGATCCCTCTATTCATGGGAATCCTGGACACCCCGTAAATTTAGGTTGAGAAACCCCAAGAGCCACTGTACTCTCATTGCAAAGAGGGAGGATACCATTCCCATGCTGACTAGACGTACAAAATTAGGGTTCGGTGTAGGTGACCTTGGGGGAAACCTATTTTTTACCATTATCGGTTTCTATCTGCTCTACTACTTTACCGATATCCTCTCCCTCGCTCCTGCCCTTGCAGGAACAGCCTTGATGATCGGCAAAATATGGGATGCAATCACAGATCCCATCACTGGGTACCTCTCTGATAGAACCCGTACAAGGTATGGGAGAAGACGCCCATACATGGTGGTCGGGGCAATCATCTCATTCTTCTGCATGGGCCTGATTTTCACACCTGTGGAACTCTCCAGCCAGATGAAGCTATTCATCTATGTCACGTTTCTCTACTGCCTGCTCAATACAGCATACACCCTGGTAAATATCCCTTATGCAGCCCTGCTCCCCGAGCTCACCGATGACTACCATGAGCGCACCATATTGACCGGGTACAGGATGAGCTTCGCTGTCATGGGGACATTTGTGGGTGCTGCGCTGGTAATGCCCATCGTTAACCTCTTTCCAGAGGTTCCCCTTGGCTGGTCCATGATGGGAACCTTTATGGGCGCTGTTATGCTTATCTCCACGATGGCAACGGTTTTTGCAATCCACGAACCGAAAGCCATCAAGGGCCAGGAACAGGCAGGGTTCATCTCCACCTTCACTGGTGTTCTGAAGGACCGTGTATTTCTCTCGGCCCTGCTTCCTTGGACCTTTTTCATTACCGGTACCAGCATGATTCAGGGAGCTCTTGTCTACTACTTTACCTACATCTTCGGCAATGAGGGACTATTCCAGCTTGCCTTGATCGCGCTGCTCTCCTTCAGTTTGCTCTGTATTCCCCTCTGGGTACGGATAGCCCATAAAATTGGCAAGAAACAGTGCTATATGATCGGTATGGGAATCATGAGTGCTTGTGTATTGGCCTTCAGCTTGCTTGGACAGTACCTGGGACCCATCTATGGTGTGATTATCATGGGAGCAGCCGGGGTCGGACTCTCTACACATTATGTGATGCCCCATGCAATTCTTCCTGACGTGGTTGAGTACGATTCGATCAAGCACCACAGCGGAAGAAGGGAGGGGGTGTTCTCCAGTCTTTGGACTTTCTCCAGCAAGATAGGACAAGCGTTTGCCTTGGCACTCAATGGATGGGTACTGGCACTTTTCGGGTATCAGAGCGGCCAGGTCTCAGATCTGGCAATGAAAGGAATCATCATTGTCTCCGGCCCACTTCCTCTGCTTTGGTATCTTCTTGGCTTGTTTATTCTCAGGAAATACCCTATCGACCAAGCATACTATGAGAAAATGCTGGAGAAGAAGGAGGTACGGTGAAAGCACTGAAAGTCCCTCCTTTCCCAGAACCCCAATTCAGTAAGCCGGTATTCCATCTCAGCAGAATGATCATCCGTCCATATCTCCATCTTGCTATGGGTGTGAGGGGTATTACCACCATACACAGGGAATACTTGAAGGAAGCCCTCTCATCCCCCTACCCTGTAATCCTCGCATTCCGTCATACAGCAAAAGAGGATGCTCCGGTCCTGCTTGCAGCCGTCAAGGAGAGCCATTTGCGGTTTCTCTATGGACGTGATGTTCTCTATTGGGCTGGTAAGGCGACACAGTTTCTTTTTCCCCGTCTTGGTTTCATTGCCGTTCAGAACCGAAGCGCGAACAAGGAGGGGATGCAATACCTGAGGAATGAATTGGCCAGCCCCAGGTATCCCCTTGCCTTGGCACCAGAGGGCCAAGTGACCTATCACATGTATCAGGTATCAAAATTACAGACAGGGATTGCAAGTATGGCAATGTGGGCGATGGAAAGCGCAGGAGGGGTTACCATACTCCCCCTTTCGATCGGATATCGATATGCAAATGCCAGTGAAGATTGGGTATCATCATTGCTGGAAAGATGGGAACAACTAAGTGGTCTGACCGTTAAGGGAGATACACTTGCAGGGCAAATCACCAATGCCATGGAGAGTATGCTCAGCGAGATAGCAAGGACCTATTCTTTGGAAGACAATCCCCATCACTCCTTTACGCAACGAAGGGATATGATCTGTGAAGGATTGCTCTCTCTTGCCGAAGCAGAAGCTGGCCTGCAAGATGCCCAAGGCTCCATCATTGACAGGCTCTATCGGGTTCGCTTCACAGGCAGTGATACGCTCTTCACCAGGGATAGTTCTTTCGAGGAAAAGGAGAATGCAAAACGGTACCTCGTGAAGAACCAGATTGTTGATCTCCTTGAGTATCTTGATCCAGCATATCTAGAAGGTACGTACCAAACAGGGAGAGCGGCAGAGAGTGCCTTGAACCTCCTTGACTTGGTGAACAGAATGCAGGGAGGCACGATCGATACACGGTACTCACCGAGTGGAAAGCAAGCATACCTACAGATGGGGAAGCCTCTTCACTATAAAGCTGAATCGCTCTCCACGCTTGGAAGAAAGTCACAACAGAAGCAAATACTCCTCACCGTCTGTGATGCGCTACAGGCATGCAGTGAGGAGCTGGAACATCTGCTTAGTTAATGGTCTGGGTAAGGGTGAATTCAATCGGTTTACCCTGGTAGTATCCCCGTCTCTCATCGGGCATCAGGGCAGCAAGGTGCAGCATAATCTCATCGCCAAGCTTATCCCTTGTTTCTGCGTCCAATCGACCACCCTTCTGGATAATCTCAAAGGGCTTACCTACTTTGATCGTAATGACCGTTCTTTTTAGGCGCTTCATATTGGCTTTGGTCTTCTCGAAGCCCATAACTGCTACAGGGATCATGGGAGCATTCTTCTTGTGTGCGATGAATGCAACACCACCCTTTCCCCTCTGGAGTGTCCCATCCTTGCTCCGGGTGCCCTCAGGAGCTATGGCCAGGATGTGGTTCTGGTCGAGGATATTGAAACAGGCATCCATGGTAGCACGGCCCATGTTCTCCCGATCCACAGGAATACTTCCCCAGGTTTCCATCAGGTATGCCATGAATTTGCTCTCCCAAAGCTCTTGCTTAGCTATGGCATGGAGCTTCCTCGGCTGTAGATACCCATAGAGCATGGGGCCCTCAAGGTTTGATGTGTGGTTCACCATCATCAGAAGTGGTCCCTCCATGGGGACCTTATTCAGCTCACTGCGATCAATTTTGAAACAAACTCGAAAAAAGGCACGCAGCAAGGCATTGATCATTCTCTCACTCATTTTCATTGGTCCATAGTAGCAGAGAGAGGGTCCACTGCCAAGCTTATCGCTTGCGTATCAGGACCCAGATATAGGCAAAAACCAAGAGTGTTGCCGCTATTGCCATTAAGGTGAATGAGAGCAAGAGGGAGTGGGTGCTTCCGATCAGGCCAACCAGGGGGAAGATCATGATCATGAACAGGCTGTATGCCATGCTCTGGAAGCTGAGAATAGTAGCCCGAAACCTGGAAGGTATGAGCTTGTTCAAATAGCTGCTGATCGTAGGAGCCAACAAGCCTTCCATACAACCAAGAATGACATAGAAAGCCATGGTATAGGGTGTGAGGGCAATCCCCCAAAGGCAGAGTGCAAGAAAGATGGGACAGGCAACAAGGATTCCTTTCTCATTGATCTTTCTCTCGATTCGATGGGCATTGAAAGAGAAGAATGCGGCCAACATTGCGTGTGCTGCATAGGCATACCCTATGGCATCAGGGAGGTACCCTTGGTCAGTCCAGAAGTTCTGTAAATAGAAGAAAAGACTGATCATGAAAGCGAACAAGGACTCACTGAAGACAATAAGGAAGGCAATACGGGGTGTTTCCCGAAATACTTTCACACTTGAGAAAATCTGGGACTTCAGGGAGTTCAGGATTCCAGAGAATAGTCCGCTTCTTGGTTCCTTCTCTATCTCGGGTTCCTTGAAGAACAGTGCCAGCAGGAAGGCAAGAAGATTGGTCAGGATGGTAAGCGAGAATGCATAGCTGTAGTCGAGGGTGGCAAGCAATCCACCTACCAGGAACGCAACCACCGAGCATGATTGATAGAGCAGTTCATCCAATCCTTTTACCCTTAGATAAGAAGACTCCTGTCCATCGAGCAGCAGTGAGTCATAGAGCAAGGCATCCCCTGCCCCGGACTCGAGATTATATCCGAGTGCACTGCAGATGAACCCCACTACCTGGAGAGGGAAGGTGGGGGCAAGAAACATGATGGCAAGGCTTAGCGCACCGAACAACCTGCCTGAGAGGCGGCTTACTTTTCTTCCCCAGATGTCGGCAACCGAACCTGTGGGAACTTCCATCAGGAAACTGGTAACATGGAAGATTGCCTCCAAGAGACCAAGCTGCACCAAGGAGAAGCCTTTTGACGCAAGATACATCATCCAAAGCCCATGGGTAAAGGAGAGGTTCATCAACGCAGTGAACCCGTAGGAAAGTGGAATATTCCTTCTGTACCTTATCAATTTCATCATTTCTCTCCCCAAACCTTGTCTATCATAGACTCGCGTAGGGTCGAGTGCAAGGAGATAGACCAAAAAAGAATTGAGATGCAACACAGAGAAATATTTTTATGGTACCATTAAGAAAAGAGGAGTTTGGACATGGAAACACGGTATTTTGAAACATTGGACATTCACGCATCCCTTCTT
>NZ_JAEKNT010000469.1 GCF_016406725.1 Sphaerochaeta sp. S2
ACATTACATACCAAGCATTTTACGGAACTTTAAAATGGAATTCAAGTAAACTTGTTGAATTAGCTAATGAATACAATACTTTAAACCCAAAATCAATTAGAGAAAATTACTTCTCAAAAAACTTTGGGGGAAAATTTTATGAAAAAGAAATTTCAAAGCAAATTGGCTTCATAAGACAGGATATTGAAAAGAAAAAACAGAATAATGAACTCAACTCAAGAGAATATGCAATTTTGCTTACTTCCCTAATTTATACTATTGACAGGCTTGCAAATACTGTAGGTCATTTTGATGCTTACATCAAAAAGCCAATCACTAAAAGACCTTTGAATTTTAGATTAATTGAGACATCAGATTTTAAGGGAGCAAAAATATATCAAGAAGATGCTAATGAATTAGCAAGAAATATCAAAGGAGATATTGCATATATTGACCCACCATACAATTCAAGACAGTATAGCAGATTTTACCATATTTATGAGAATCTTGTTCAATGGAAAAAACCAAAATTATATGGAGTTGCTCTAAAACCTGAACCAGAAAATATGAGTAAATATTGTACTGTTGAAGCAAAAGACACTTTTAAAGATTTAGTTGAAAATTTAGATGTAAAATATTTAGCAGTTTCATATAATAATACATATAAATCAAAAAGCAAATCATCAGCCAATAAAATTAAATATGAAGAAATAGTAGAAATTTTACAAAATATTGGAGAAACAAAAATATTTGAACAATCTCATACATTCTTCAATACAGGTAAAACAGAATTTAATGACCATAAAGAATTTTTATTTCTAACAAAAAAATATGACAAATAAAAACAACGTATTTCGCTCACCATTATTTTATGTTGGAGATAAGTATAAACTATATCCAAAAATTAGTCAATATTTTCCTAAAAAGATAAATCGTTTTATTGAGCCATTTACTGGTGGAGGTTCAGTATTCCTCAATGTTAGTGCAAACGAATATCTATTGAACGATATTGACTCAAAAGCTGTCTTTTATACACATTTGACGTTGACGAAGAATTAGACGGTGT
>NZ_JAEKNT010000470.1 GCF_016406725.1 Sphaerochaeta sp. S2
GTCTTGGCCTGTTCTTTTCCATGGTAGGCATAGATTCGGTGATGGGTACCGCTCGGCTTACCTTTGGTATCGAGAACTTACAGGCTGGAATCAATATCGTACCGGCATTGGTGGGGCTCTTTGGCTTTTCTGAGGTATTGATGGTCATTTCCACCAGTCTTGAGGGAGGGGATGTGAACGCTCTCTCCTACCAGAAACTGAAAACGAAAGAGGTGCTGCGCCATACTCCGATTTCTCTCTGGTATGCAACCATCGGGGTTGTCATCGGGGCACTGCCTGGAGCAGGAGGTCCTGTTGCGGCCTTCCTTGCCTATAGTCAGGCAAAGAAATTGGTCAAGAATCCCTCCGTTCCTTTTGGAGAGGGGGCAGTGGAAGGTATCGTTGCCAGTGAGTCGGCCAACAATGCCTGTATCGGAGGGGCCATGATTCCCATGCTTACCCTGGCCATACCCGGGGATGCCGTAACCGCGATCATCCTCTCAGTCTTCTATGTCCATGGGTTACAACCTGGTCCAATGTTCATCAAGACAAGTGCACCGATGTTCCATGCAATCCTTGCAGGCGGTTTTATTGGCAGTATCTTCCTCTTGATCCTTGGTCTCCTGGTAGCTCCGAGGATCAGCAAGATCATTGCTGTCCCCAAGAGGATCCTGCTTCCCTTGGTAACCATACTTTGCATTATAGGATCCTTTGCAACGAATAACAGGATGTTTGATGTTTACCTGATGCTCTTCTTCGGTGTATTGGGTTTCTTCATGCGGCGTCGTTCGTATTCTGTTGCACCCATGACGCTTGCCATCGTCCTCGGAGGTATGATGGATTCCAACTTCCGCAGGGCCATCTCCCTTGCTTCCAGTGAGGATGCATTCTTGATGGCGCTGCTAGGAAGACCCATTACCATGATCTTGCTTGTGTTGGTTGTACTGACACTGCTCTCCAACAGCAGGGCCTTGAAGCGATTTGTACAAATGAAAAGGATGTAATGTATGCGTGTACTTGTCAAACCCGGTTCCTTGCATGGAAGTCTTCAGGTCCCCGGCTCCAAGAGCCACACCATACGAGCTGCTCTCCTCGGTTTGCTCTCTGATGGGCAGTCGATTATCTGCAATCCACTGGCCAGTGGTGATGGATTGAGTGCATTGGCCGCTTCAAAAGCCTTTGGCGCAAAGATAGAAGAGAGGGAAGGTTGTTGGGTGATCAAGGGGAGGGGCAGCTCATTGGTCTCTCCTGAGGACTGCATCAACACTGGAAATTCAGGTACCACCACCTGTTTCTTCTCCTCAGTTGCTGCCTTGGTTGATGGCTGGACGGTGATTACCGGTGATGAGCAGATCAGAAGGCGTCCGATAAAGCGCCTGGTTGATGCACTGAATACGCTTGGTGCGACGGCTTTCCTGACCCGGGAGGGGCAGGAAGCTCCACCTGTGGTTGTCAGGGGGGTCTTGAAAGGGGGAAAGGTAAGGCTCAACGGAAGCAACAGCCAATATGTTTCAAGCCTGTTGCTTTCCAGCCCATTGGCAGAAAAAGATACCGAGATATTGGTGGACAACCCCTTGGAAACTCCCTATGTGCAGATAACCCTAGACTGGATGCAACGCTATGGAGTTGAAGTTGAGAGGAATGAGAACTATACCAGGTTTTCTATCAGGGGTGGGCAACACTATACCCCAGGAAGGTTTACCATACCTGCGGATTTCTCCGCTGTAGCCTTTCCCCTGGTAGCGGCCACACTCAGCGATTCTGACTTGCTTTTGACCTCTCTTGATTTTCAGGACAGCCAAGGGGATAAGCGAGTAATTGATATCTTACAGGCAATGGGTGTTCATGTGGAAAAAGACGAGAAGCAGGGAACCCTCCGGGTAAAGGGAGGGGCAACCTTACAGGGAGGTCTTACAATTGACCTTGGTGATATCCCTGACTCCTTACCTGCACTTGCTGTTGCCGCCACGCAAGCACACGGGGTTACTACCTTCACCAATCTTGGCCATGTACGCCAGAAAGAAACTGATCGTGTGGCTGAGATGGCAAACAAGCTCAATGCCTTGGGTTGTGATCTGGAAGCAGGGGAGGATTCGCTTGTGGTAAAGGGCCCAACAAGGGTTAAAGGGGGAACAGTTGGATCTTCAGGCGATCACCGAATTGCCATGGCAATGGTAGCGCTTGCCCTCGCCACAGAAGAAGGTCTGACCGTTGAGGATTCAGAGTGTGCTGCTGTTTCCTTTCCCGGCTTTTTTGATGCCTTTCGCACCTGCGGGGCAGATATCAGGGAGCTGGATGCATGAATAGGAAAAAGGTCACCATTACTGATGTCGCCAAGGCCGCAGGGGTCTCCATTGCAACAGTGTCCAGGGTTGTGAACCATGCCAACCGTGTGGAACCTACTGCAGCAAAACGGGTACGCGAGGCAATGTCCGCCTTAGGGTATGCACCCAAGAAACCCGAGAGACCACATGCCATGATCGCACTGGTGGTTCCCACCCTGGAAAACCCTTTCTTCTCATCGGTTGTGGAGGGAATCCTTTGTCAGGCAAATCAGGAGGGAGAGACCCTCATGGTTCTCTCTTCGGAGGGTAGTGCATTGCAGGAAGAGGAGAATCTTCGCAGGGCTGCAAAGCTTGGTGTGGATGGTCTTTTGTTCTGCCCCCTCAGTGATACTTCCTCTTCGTTGCTGCCTGCATTGTTTGCGATATCAACCCCAATCGTGATTATCTATAGGCATGATTACTGCGATTATGCAAGTCATATCTACTATGACAATGAGAGGGGAGGCTATCTCGCAGCAAAGTACCTCTTGAAGGCTGGACATCGTCAGATTGCCTTCTTCGCGAGTTTCTGGAGTGAGAGACCGGATGACCTTCTCAATTTCCATGACAGGAGACTCCTGGGAAGCTATTCATCCCTCGATCGTCTGAAAGGATACCAGAAGGCATTGAGTGAATACGGAGTAAGGGTACAAGGGGAACTTCTCTGCAGTACAGGATATACCTATGAAAGCGGGTATACCATGACCAAGCATTTTCTCTCCACCCTCTGTGATTTCACTGCAATTATCTGTTGTAATGATTCCGTTGCAGCTGGTGTTTTACAGGCACTGAGGGAACAGAATATCGATGTTCCTAGGCAGGTCTCAGTAATTGGGTATGATGCATCCTTCCTCAGTGATATAACCCGTCCTGCACTGAGCAGCATACACCAGGACCCAAAGCTGTTGGGCGGGAGTGCATTTGAGCAACTCCAGGCAAGACGTAGAGGGGAAGGGAGGACGGATGTCATCCTCAAGCCAAATCTCATCATCAAGAGTTCCACAGGACAGTGTGAAACCAGGGATTAGGAATCTGCATCCGATGGTGAAGAGAACGTAATGATTCAAGACGAAAAGGGAGCCGGAGAAAACAATCTAACCGGCTCCCATTAATATGTTATTTGGAGTAAAGCTCAACAACCGCCGATTCTGTGACATCGTAATCGATATCGCTTCTAAGCGGTAGGCTGACTACCTTTGCTTCCAGTTTATCTTCATCAAATTCCAGCCAAGCAGGAATTTTCCTGTTCTGGGCGAGTTTGCGTGATCTGAATGCCTGCTTGCTTTTTTCCTGGACCGAAATGACATCCCCGACCTTCAGTGTTACCGATGGGATGCCCACTCGCTTCCCGTTCAGCATAAGATGACCATGATTGATCAGTTGTCTGCCTTCCCTTCGGGTAGTTGAGAGTCCCAGGCGGAATATGGTGTTGTCAAATCTGCGTTCAAGCAAGGTGAGTAGGTTTTCTCCGGTAATCCCATCAATTTTCTCTGCTCTTGCGTAAATGAGCCTGAATTGTTTTTCCAGTACACCATAGATGAAACGTAGTTTTTGTTTCTCTATGAGCTGACGCGCATACACGCTTTGCTTGCGTCGTCGATTTGTTGTCTTTGTTCGTCTGATGCTTGGTTTATGGGCATACCCCAATACCAGGGGATCAATCCCCAAATAGTTGCATCTCTTGAAAACAGGAGTTCTCGATATTGCCATAGTGTAGTAGTACCACCTAATCGTATTAAATTATTAGCCAAGGCTAACAAATACTATCTATAACAAGTATTTCTATTTATTGCAAGATATCAGCATAGCAGTTGGATTGATTTGTGAGCACAGCTGCGCATGAAAGATGAAAAGAGGCACACCATAGTGGTGTGCCTCCATGTGAGCCGACTGTCAGGATTGAACTGACGACCCCGAGATTACAAGTCACGTGCTCTACCGCTGAGCTAAGTCGGCTTTGACTCTGTGCACTATATCGACAGAGGGCAAATCTGTCAAGAACTTGGGGAAAAACGCCTTGCAATGAGAGAAATCAAGAATTTTACTGAGACAGGTTGACAAAACAATGCAGAGTTTGTAATGTACGAATGTCTTTTGGCATGGAGAGGTTCCCGAGTGGCCAAAGGGGGCAGACTGTAAATCTGTTGGTTATACCTTCGAAGGTTCGAATCCTTCTCTCTCCACTTGGAGGCCTTCTTCTTTGAGGAAGGCCTTTTTCCTGTCTGTATCGTGAAAAAGGGGTGTTGATGAGTTGCTTCTATGAGGATGGCTTACGGTTTTCTTGTGTAGAGGGTTGCCGCTATTGTTGCAGCTGTGAACCGGGGTATGTATTTCTCTCGCAACCAGATCTTGATCGACTTTGTGCCCATACCGGTATGGATGAGCAAGCGTTCATAAAAACCTATTGCCGGATAGTTGATATGGGTGCATTTTCCATGATCAGCTTGAAGGAAAAACAGAATTATGACTGTGTGTTCCTGAACGAAAAGGGTTGCTCGGTATATGAAGGACGCCCCAGGCAGTGTAGGACCTATCCGTTCTGGATGAGTATACTGGAGAGCGAGGAGCATTGGGAAGAAGAGAAAAAGTCATGCCCGGGAATCGGAGTGGGGAGACTCTATTCTAAAGAAGAGATTGATGATCTCTTGAGGATAGATCTTGAACAAAGTCCGATCATACGGGATTAGGGAAAGCGATGGCAAAGATTTCGGAATCGGTACTTGAACAGATCAAGGCACGAATCCCACTCAGTGAGGTAGTCTCTGATTATGTCACCTTGAGTGCCAGGGGTGGAAGGCTTTGGGGCCTCTGTCCTTTTCATGAAGAGAAAACCCCGTCCTTTTCCGTAGTTGATGAACAAGGCTTTTATTACTGTTTCAGTTGCAAGAAAGGCGGCTCGATGTTCGACTTCCTCATGGAGATGGAGAAGGTGAGTTTTGTCGAGTCAGTCAAGATGTTGGCAAGAAGGGCAAACATTGAACTTGCAGATGAGACTGAAGAGGATAAGAGCAAACGTGACCTGAAAGAGACCTTGTTTGAGCTTTATGACAAGATTGCTGGATCGTTTCACTACCTTCTGGTGCATTCCAGACAAGCAGAGCAAGCCAGGGCATATCTGAGAGAACGGAATGTCAGCGAGGCGATGTGGGAGAGATTCAACCTTGGATATGCCCCCTCTGATGGGCAATGGCTGTATTTATTCCTCCGTAAACACCACTACAGTGATGAACTCCTCAAGCAGAGTGGTCTCTTCAGCCAGAACAATCCCCGTTTCCCGCTGTTTCGTGACCGATTGATGTTTCCAATCCGTAACTGGCAAGGCAAGACCGTAGCTTTCGGTGGGAGGGATCTTTCAAATACCTCGAAGGCAAAGTACATCAATACCCCAGAGACGATGATCTACAGCAAGAAACACAACCTGTTTGGCTTGTATGAATCACTTGAAACCATAAAGAAAAGCCAGAAGGCGATACTCTGTGAAGGAAATTTCGATGTGGTGGCACTGCATCAGAGTGGTTTCACCAATGCAATGGCCCCATTGGGTACATCCTTTACTGAAGACCAGGGTAAGTTGCTCAGAAGATATTGTACATCGGTACAGATTCTTTTCGATAGCGACAGGGCAGGGCAGAGTGCAGCTCAGAAAGCATTGGTCATTGCCCAGGATTTCGGCATGGAAAATTCTGTGCTCATGCTCAAGAGTGCAAAGGATGCCTCAGAGTTGGTGCAGGAGAAAGGGGAGGAAGCCCTGCAAAATGAGCTGCAACATGCAGTTCAAGGGTTTCATTATCTTGTAAACAATGCGGTAAACCAGTATGATACACTGACGCCCAAAGGCAAAACCTCTGTATTTCATGCGGTTCGGCCATATTTGGACGTCACACAGTCGTCGATTGAGAAGCAGGATCTAATAAAAATCCTTGCTTCCCGCTTGAATGTTGACGAGTCGTCAATTCTTGACGATTATTCACGTAAGGAGCGGGTTGTTGTTAAACCGGCTGTCAGGAATGAGGAGAGACAGATCCGGGCGTTGAATCCAGCGACCATTTCTGTTGATTTGTATGCAATGCTGACTCTGGTCAACAACCGGGATTTGTATTTGCAAACACGATACAAATTAGCTGTCGAGGACCTGGAGGACAGTGAGGCAGAGGCTCTCTACGACGTATTGGAGGAGGCTGCACGGGAAGATGTCGGAAAGCACGATGAGTATATCTTGCAGATGATTGAAGACCCGCAACTGCGAAGTGACGTAGCATCGTCCTTTGCTATGGAGGAATTTCGACTGGCACCAGTTGAGGTTCTCAATGAAGCAGTGAATCGAATTCAACTGCGTAATTATGAGAAGCGTCGTTTAAGCAATAAACGACTTTTGGATATTAGTCTTCAGGACGGAACTGAGGATGAAGGGATCGAGGAACTGCTTCGGGAGAAGACTGAGATTGATGCTAAGATAGCACAACTTAAGCGTACTCTTGGACAGGAGATGTAAACAGGGTAGGTAAGAAATACAGATGCTTGATGAAACTATTTCGCAGACCATTCTCAAGGACATGGTAGCGCGCGCAGCAGAGACCGGACAGGTGACCAAGGACGAGATACGTAATGCTCTCGGGCCGAAACATGCCACGGATGAGGCTGTCGATGAAATCATGCAAACACTCAGTGAACTGGAAATTGATGTCACAGAGAGTAAGGATGCCCATGTTGCTGGTGTTTTTCCAGATGGTCCGAATCCCGATGAAATCGATACAGATGACCTTGATGATGAACCGGTTGACCTTCTTGATGATGATGAGAGCATCACGGTTGATGACTTGATTGAACATTTTCCTGATGAACATACCAAGGATGATGAAGAGAAATCCAAGAAGAAAGCAAAACATGGCTCTGATCCCGATGCGGACGATGACGATGATGCGCTTGATGAAGATGAAGAGGAAGATGATTCCATAAAGAGTGACTGGACCGCCTTAAGTACCGATGATGATTCGGTAGGGGGTGGTGAACGGTTTGTTGATATCTCCAGCCTGGAAGAGCGGGATGGGGACAGCGATCATAGCAGGCACAATACAATCCTCGGTACCGATAAGAGCGATACCAGTGGAGATGATCCCATACGCTTGTATCTCAGGGAGATTGGAAGGGAGAACCTTCTAACCGCTGAACAAGAGGTTGAGCTGAGCAAGAAGATGGAAGACGGAGCCTTGATCATCAAGGAAGTCATTCAGGAAAGCGGTGTCATGATCACCCGCTTCTATGAGATCTTCAAGACACTCAACCTGAAAATCGAGGGACAGGAAGAAGAGTACAACGCGAAGGATTATAAGGAACTTGTTACAGTACAGAAGCGATTCAACCAGTACTACAAGGAGCCCTTGAAGGAAGTTCAGGCCGGGCTTAAGAACTATATGGGCAAGAAGGAGCAGATGATCAGCACAGGCGAGGATGTCTTGCGTGATGAGGGACTCCTGAAATCGAGGAAGACCCTGCTCAAGAAGCTCGGAAAGATTGATCTGCAGCCTGAGGAAATCACCTCCTTCACCCATGACTTCATTGATGCAGAGAACAGGATTCGCTCATACAAAGAGAAGAAGCAACAACTGGAAAACAAGTTGCATATAACCAATCCCAAGGAGCTTCGTCAACTTGGCCGTGACCTTGCAACCCAGGGCAAGAGTGCAATCATTGAGGAAGAGCTCCATCTCAGCAGTGATACGATCAAGGACCTGATCAGGGACTTGCAGCTCACGGAGAAGGACCTGAAACAGATAGAATATCAGTTTGAGGATACATGTGAGAATATCCTGATTCATTCCACCAAGATCAAGTATGGTCAGAAGATGATGAAGGATGCGAAGG
>NZ_JAEKNT010000471.1 GCF_016406725.1 Sphaerochaeta sp. S2
GTTGTGAGTGGATATATTCAATCGCCCCTACATCCAGTCCCCTGGTCGGTTGGACTGCTATCAGTAGCTCAGGATCAGCAACAACCTCACGACCTACAATCAATTTCTGCTGATTGCCTCCAGAGAGCTTCCCTGCAAGAGAGAAAATGCCTTCACCACTGCGGACATCAAACTGCCCAACCACTTTCTGGGCATATTCACGCAAGTAGTCAGCTTCAAGAATACCTTTCTTGCTGAAAGGACTGTGGTAGTACTCCTTGATGGCAACATTATCGAACACGGAAGAGCTCATTACCAACCCTCGTTTCTGCCTATCCTCAGGAATATGTCCAAGCCCAATCTCATTGCGCCTGCGAATATCAGCATTGGTGATGTCATTTCCGTCAAGGATGATCGAACCACTTTCAACCGCCCTCAATCCGGTTATCGCCTCAATAAGCTCGGTCTGGCCATTGCCATCAACACCGGCAATACCGACAATTTCACCAGCTTTAACTGAAAGCGAAAAATCCTTTACTCCAAGTATCTTCTTACTGCTCATGACCTTCAGATCATGAATATCCAGGATTACACGACCCACCTGGGCAGGTTTCTTGTCAACTTTGAAACTAACAGGCCTACCTACCATCATTGATGCCATTTTTGCAGTGGAGGTATCCTTTACATCCACCACCCCGATGAGTTTTCCTCTGCGGATAACCGTACATCGGTCAGCAACGGCCTTGATCTCATTCAGTTTATGAGTGATCAGGATAACTGACTTTCCCTCGGTAACCAGACTTCGCATAATCTCCATCAGGTCTTCTATTT
The DNA here is from genome assembly GCF_016406725.1 of Sphaerochaeta sp. S2. Taxonomy (GTDB): domain Bacteria; phylum Spirochaetota; class Spirochaetia; order Sphaerochaetales; family Sphaerochaetaceae; genus Sphaerochaeta. The sequence continues at coordinate 811 of NZ_JAEKNT010000471.1, forward strand.
CCTGAGGGGTAAGTACTGCCGTCGGTTCATCAAATATCAGTATCTCAGCATTCCTGTAGAGCATTTTCAGGATCTCTACCCGTTGCTGCATCCCAACAGTAATATCCTCGATGACCATGTTTGGATCTATATTCAATCCATATTTTTCAGAGAGGTCCTTGATTTTCTTGGATGCAATCCTACGATCAAGGATAAAACCTCCCTCTTTTCCGAGAATGATATTTTCGGTAACGGTAAAATTCTGTACAAGTTGGAAGTGCTGATGCACCATTCCGATACCAAGTTCATTGGCATCGTTGGGATCATTGATCCTGACTTCTTTCCCTTTGACTTTTATCTGCCCCTTATCGGCATGATATAAACCGAAAAGGATACTCATAAGGGTAGACTTACCTGCTCCATTCTCACCGAGAATGGCATGAATTTCTCCCTGTTCCACTTGCAAGGTGATATCATCGTTTGCAACGATTCCTGGAAACTCCTTGCGTATGTTCAACATCTCAATAACGTGGCTCATCAGTGGGCTCCCTGTGTGAACAAATCATAGCTATGAGTTGCACAGAAGGGCCACCTATGGGGTGGCCCTTGCGCGCGAATTAATCGGAAAGTTTACTTGAACAATCCATCGCCGGAGGCCTGCACCTTAAGCTCACCGCTGGTCATCATTGCAGAGACCTTGGAAACCTCATCGGTGACAGCCTTGTCGAGATTCGGGTTCTCAGCTGGAATACCTACACCTTCATTTGCTGCAGTAAAGGTAAGTATTTCACCAGCGGGGAAGGTTCCATTGAGCTCAGCAACAATCATGTCATAGGAAGCACGGTCGAGGTACTTCATGGCACTGGTGAGGATGATGGACTTGCCGCTAGGAAGTACGCCCTCTGGGTACTGGTCTACGTCAACTCCGATTACCCACACATCCTGTCCACTGGAAGCACGGTTCTTTGCTTCGTTGATAACACCAACGCCAACACCACCGGCTGCTGCGAAGATGACATCTACACCACGGTCGTACATGGATGCTGCAATCTGCTGTCCAGCGCTGATGTTGTCAAAAGAACCCTGATAAAGGTTGTTCTCTTGCTTCATCACAATCTTGGTGCCGTAGTTTTCATTGGCAAAAGCAACACCCTGCTGGAAGCCCCAATTGAACTTCTGTACAGCGGGAATTTCCATACCGCCGACAAACCCAAAATCGCCTTCCTTAAGTTGCAAAGCAGCAGCAAGTCCAGCGAGGAAGCCGGATTCGTGCTCAGCATAATACACTGCAACTACATTTGGCTCAATGCGGTACTCAGAGTAATCAGCACTGTGGGGTTCTCCATCGAGGATTACGAACTTCACATTGGGATACTTATCCTGAGCCTCAAACAGTGCAGTCTCAAACTTGAATCCTGGGCATACAATAAAGTTAGTGGGGTGGGCGGTTAGCTCCTCCTCAGTTCAAATTCTATTGTTATTACCAATTATAGCCGTAAGTTACATCATTATCAGTAACGGGTTTGGTAACAGCCGCTTGTTCGAGAAGTCTTAGGAAAATAAGTCCTCTACTACGTGAAGTACGCCGATTGAATCGGAAAGTGAACTCTTCAAGATACGATTGCAGATGTCCCTGGGCTACAGAACCCTGATGAGTGCCTAAAATCCATCGTTTCAATAAGCTCGCGATCCGATGGACACCTGGCATGGAAACATGGGCAGGATCATCAGAAGAGGACATTACTGTTGCTTCATGTGAGTATCCAAGCTTTGTCAGTTTGTTGTAAGCAGGCCATCCATCGGTATGTATTATTGACCCAGGTGCTACTGAATCACATACAAATGATTGCAGGCTACTACCAGATGCGTCTGGAATACAACGCATACGAATCCGCCCAAAACCTTTAGGCTGTTTCATCTCTACGGCAATCGCAACGACACTTTTTATAGCCCCGCGACCTCTTTTGCCCCCCTGCTGAACCCCACCTATCAGAGTTTCATCTACCTCTACGATCCCAGAGAGCTGTTTGCGCTCAGAATTCACCATTGCAACCCTAAAACGTTGCAACATTGTCCACGCTACTCGATAGCTGGTTCCAAGAGTTCGCTCCAAGGTTTTAGCCGACATACCATTCTTGGCAGTGGTTACATGCCAAGCTGCTTCAAACCAAGTAATCAGCGGTGTTCGCGTCTTATCAAAAATCGTTCCTGCAGTAATAGATGTTTGGTATCGACATATCGGACAAACTAAACGATCACGGGTTAGTCTCCAAGGTATTGAGACTGACTTGCAAGCAGGGCAAGTGAATCCTTCAGGCCAACGAAGCTGTTCCAAATATGCCTTACATGCGGCATCATCTGGAAACATTCTCACAAAGTCCCTGTATGTATTTGGGTACTCATACTCTGCATTTGATGTGGATTTCACAGCTCCTCCACCATTCAAGGATATATGCATAAATTATAGCACAGGAGGAGCTAACCGCCCACCCCGCT
>NZ_JAEKNT010000472.1 GCF_016406725.1 Sphaerochaeta sp. S2
AAACCTGTCGCCGAGGCAATAAAGGACTTCATCCTGTCACAGGATGCTGTAAACGCCGACGAGACACGCTTGCAAGTCCTTGACGAGCCTGGACGTAAGGACACCCTTGATTCCTGGATGTGGGTAATCTGCAGTGCGACCCCTGGCAAGCCTGCTGCCTATTTCCAGTATGATGTATCCCGCTCAAGTGATGTCTTCAAGGGCATCGTGGGCGATTACTCTGGATTCCTGCAGGCTGACTGTTATGTTGGCTACCAGACAAAAAAACAGGACTACCAGTTTACGCTTGCACTCTGCTTAGCTCATTTGAGGAGGCGTTTTATCGATGCCCAGAAGGCTGGGGCCTATCCGGAGGGTTCTCCCGGCTATATCACGCTGGACAGGATCATCACCACCATCGGAAAGATCTACAAGATAGACAAGACCTATCGCCCCCTGTGGCTGGACGACAAGCTGATAAGCGAGCTGGATTTTATCAGCACCAGGAAACGGGAGTCGATCCCCCTGTTTGAGAAGCTGTCCAAATGGATCAGGGGTCGTTACGACCACCATAGGGATGACGAGTTCATCATGGAGGGTATGAACTACTACCTCAACAGTGAGCTGATATTCAGATCTTACCTCGATTGTGCCAACCTTAATCCTGACAATTCGAGAAGCGAACGTATTATTCGCGCATTTTCCACAGTTAGGATGAACGTGCTGTTTGCAGGATGCCCTGAGGGAGCACACACTCTTGCTACTCTAGAGACCATCATACAGACTGCCAACTTATGGGATCTTAACCTCCATGAATATGTTACCTATCTTCTGAAAGTAGTGACAAAGTTACGCAGCTTGAAGGCAAACTCTGTAGACTACGACCAGTTCCTGCCTTGGAACCTGACACCTCAGCTTCGTGAAGAATTGGTAGTACATTCAATGTCCATCAAGAAAAAGAAGTCTGGGTAGGTTAATCCTACCTGATTCAGCCTCTGTCGCTAGACAGGGGCCAGATGTATGCCCTTTTCTATTCAAGGCCCAATATATAGGAATGGGTGGTCATGTTGCTAGGGTGTATTTGGTTTGATGCTCAC
>NZ_JAEKNT010000473.1 GCF_016406725.1 Sphaerochaeta sp. S2
CTTCAATACAATGCCAATAAGTTCACTTATGCTGATGCCTTCGTCCTCGTACAACGTTTCTTCCATACCTGGGTCCCCATTTTCCTATGCAAAAATTTGTGAGACAATCTCGCTTTCCCGACGAAATTCTTTCTTGTGCAAGAATTGCTCTACCAACAAGCATACTTGGGTGTAAGGTACGAAGGTGTGCATAGTAACCTGTTGTTAGAGTGATTCCTTAAACCATTAAACGATACCATGTACAGGGGTGAAAGTAAATATAGATTAGAAAAACGATTAGTTATGATACCGCTGAAATTGTATGGTTTGTATTGGAAAAATGCCTTGAAAGATTAGTAATGTGCTTCTGGTTATGATGGGCAGGACACTATTGACCGGCATGCTTTCTCACCTCACAATGCTAGGCATGAAGAAGTGGAAAGCCCCAGAGAAGAAATCATTCCGCCAGGCCTTGAGGGAAAAGGATAGTGCACGAATCGTGCACTACATCCTACGTTTCATTGTTGTCTTGGTACTGGTCGCCCAGCTCTTCAATCGGAACTATGAGAATGTTTTCCTTTGTGTGCTTACCCTTTTCCTGTTCGCCATTCCTTCCCTGATAGAAACCAACACCCGTATCGACATACCGGACACCTTGGAGAACATCATCCTCTTCTTCATTTTTGCAGCCGAGATACTCGGGGAGATGCGCTCCTACTATGTGACCTTCCCCTTCTGGGATACGCTACTACACACATTCAATGGATTTCTGGCAGCAGCAATCGGGTTTTCCCTGGTGGATATTCTCAACCAGAACGAACGTTTCTCCATCCGGCTCTCTCCCTTCTTCGTTTCCATTGTTGCCTTCTGCTTCTCCATGACCATTGGTGTTGTTTGGGAGTTCTTCGAGTTTTTCATGGATGTGGTCTTTCGCTTGGATATGCAAAAGGATACTGTGCTCACCACGATTCGCTCAGTCTCTCTGGACCCAACTAACAGCCAGAGGGTTATCACCTTAAGCGGTATTGAAGAAGTAGTGGTCAATGGAAAACCATTGGGAGTAGGTGGATACCTGGATATTGGGCTCTTCGACACCATGGAGGATCTGTTTGTCAATTTTATTGGAGCACTTGCCTTCAGTATTGCCGGCTATTTTTATGTGAAGTACCGCTCCAAGAAAGCTGGGTTCCTTAGGCACTTTGTACCAACATTGGGGGAGAAGGAAGAACCCAGGTAAAGAGACGGTTCAGCTATTTCTCAGTTTCCTGATCGAACGGTTGAGCTTTGGCCGGAGGATCAGTTTGTAGGCCAGGGAGTGTGTTCTTCTCTCTGCTTCAGGATAGGTGCTGAAAAAGGAATCTGGGTCGTTAAACGTGTGAAGGCTCTCTCTGATCGCCTTACTCTGGATCTCTGTCTCCTCTTCCTCCCAACTGATCGGGGGATTCCTGAAGTGGGTCACGGCTATCCCGTAGCCATAAAAGCTTCCGATAAAGTTGGCAAACTTTTGCTGGAGCTTTTCCAGATAGGGACGGTCAATAATATGTCCTCCGACCTCGATCCACTGATCTTGATGATACAATTCTACCCATGCATGGTGCAGATGTCGTGGACTGAAAAGGAAAGAGACCTCACCAAGTAATCCTCGGTGGATTACCTTGCTGATCATGGCAGCTTTCAACCGGCAAGGTACTCCCACTGCACGAAGCAGTGCCATCAGGAGCGTGGTCTTTGTAAGGCAGTTGCCCATGCCTTGAGCAAGTACCTGTGAAGCAGGCACTGCAAAGTGCTCACTATACCCAAAGGGGAAGGCATCACGAACAAAGGTATAGACTGCGGCAATACGACTACCAGGAGTAGGGAGGGTAATCCAGCCCTGCTTTTGGATGAGTGCGGCGATAGTAGGATGTGTATAATCAAGGAGTGCTGTCTGTTCTGTATATCGTTGCTCGTCTAAATCCATCAATACCTCTTTTGGTTACTAGTATACGCCCATGAGCGTATAGTTACCAGACATGAGTATATTATGAGTAATCCGTATAAGCATTAGACAGAAAGATAAAGCTGTACTACGATACAGAGGAGGAGAATGCAATGGATACACTACATGCACTGATGAAGGGCCCGCTCCCTTCACTGTTTTTCTGCATTGGTAACCCGGTGGTGGGAAACCCCACCCAATATATGATGGAAGAAGCCTTTCTGGATATGGACTTTCCTGGTCAATACATCACCTGTGAGGTGGAGAGTGACCAGTTGCAAACAGCACTGGAGGGGTTGAAAGCCCTGCATGTTGCCGGAGGTAATGTCACCGCTCCCTTCAAGCAACAGGTCTTTCCCTACCTGGACAGTTTCACTGAAAGTGCGCGACTCAGCAATGCGGTGAACTGTATCACGTTGCAATCGGATGGTACCTACCAAGGAGACAATACCGACGGAAAGGGGTTCCTGCAGTCGCTGAAGGAGCAGGTCAGCAATCTCCGTGAAAGGCGCGTGGTGCTCTTCGGCTCAGGTGGAGCCGCCTCAGCCATTGTCGTGGAGTTGGTCCTCGCTGAAGTGAAAGAAGTTGTACTGGTAAACCGTACCAGAGAGAAAGCAGAAGCACTTGCTGAGCGTTTACAGGGTGTCACGAATACAAAAATATCTACCCAAGCTTGGGAAGGTACCTACCAGATAGAAGAAGATGGCTTGGTGGTGGTGCAGGCCACCAGTGTTGGGCTATTTGATGAGAATAGCTGTATCGATGTTGCATTCTCCCAGGGACTACGGGATGTCATTGCCTGTGATGTGGTATTCAATCCCACCGATACGGCTTTCTTGAAGCGTGCAAGACAAGCAGGAGCTGCTACCCTTGATGGACTGGGAATGTTGGTGAACCAGGGTGTACTTGGTATTGAGAACTGGACCGGAAGAGACGCCGATGCAGAGGTGATGAGGTCAGCACTGGCAGAGGCCTTTTCACTCTGATGACAAACAGATATCAAATACTGTACTATGGGCGACTATGAACTACTACTTCATTGCTTGCAGGACAGGAAGAGAAGAGTACGTGAAGGCTCATCTGCTCAAATTCTTCAGTCGTGAACTTGAGGAAGATGAGGTGATGGCCTTCATTCCCATGCGTCGTATGATCGACCGTCGCAAGGGAAAGAAGATCATGACTGACCATCCCATACTCCCTGGGTACCTGTTGCTCTCCAGTGAGGTGTCGTTACAGGATTTTAGTCGGGATGTACTGAAGCTACCTGGTTGTTATGGATTCCTGAGAAATCTGAACAAGGCCATCGAACTGCAAGGCCCTGATTATGAGTATGCTGCTTGGATTATGCACAATAAGGGTACCATCAGGCCATCGAAAGTAGTCTATAAAAAGGGTGAGCCGATTAAAATTATCGACGGGCCGATGCAGGACTTCATGGGCACGATTGTGAAGGTTGATTATCGTCACAGCAGGGTAATGGTCGAGTTCCAGTTTGCAGAGGTGATCAGGCGTGTGAGTATGCCGGTAGAGTTTGTTGAGTCCAGTAGGTAGCTGGAAAGAGAGATTTCTCTACGATTCATTTACAGGGCATGAGCGGCATGGTATAGTAGCGCTACCCGAGCTCCTGTGTCACAAGAAAATTTGTGCTACACGTTCTGCATGGGAGCAGAAGAAGATAGAGACCAGGGGTGATGTTGTATGAGTGAAATGGTGAAGAGTCGTTATATCCGCTGGGTTGTCCTGATGGCAATGGATGCACTTTTTTTGTTTGTTGCCGGACTGCTGGCTTCCTGGGTGGTTTTCCAGTCATTACCCTTCAATTTCGATTCATTACTCTATTTTAATATTCTTGCCACCATCCTACTCCTTTTTGCCGTTCGTTTTTACCATATCAGAATCAGTGAGAGCTCCCTCGACCTGCTCGGTCGTGGTTTGACCGCGTTTATTCCGGTAACCATCCTTGGTGTACTGCTTATTGGCTTTTACCTTGGATTCCGTAGTGATTGGATCCCCTTTATAGTCAGTACCGACATCTTCGGCTTTCTCCTGGTGATGGGGTTTCGTGTTTTTTACCGGTCGGTCTTGGTGTTCAGAAATAAACAGAGCAACAACCAGCATCCTCGAGCTGTTATCTATGGGGCAGGGGAGTTGGGAAATACCTTGGTAAGACAGTACCAAAAGGGAAAACTTCCCTACCATATTGTAGGATTTGTCGATGATGAAGTGCATCTCCACGGTACCTATATGCTCGGGGTGAAGGTCTACGGGAGTGTGAAGGATTTGCCACAGGTGCTTCAGAACCTGAAAGCCAAGACACTGATCATTGCCATTACCCAGATTGACCAGGAGAGAATGCTTCTGGCTGTCGATGCGGCAAAGGAAGCAGGTTGTGACATCAAGGTCATCCCATCCCTCTTTGAGATGCAGGAGGGCCAGAAAGAGCTGGACCTCAGAAATCTTGACTATGCAGACCTTCTTGGTCGTCCCCTGATCAGCATCGACAAGGAGCCGATCAGGCAGATGGTCCGTGGGAAACGTGTTCTGGTAACGGGAGCCGGGGGAAGTATCGGTAGCGAGATCTGCCGGCAGTTGCTTACCTATGGTCCAGAGCAGCTCCTGCTGCTCGATATTGATGAGACAGAGCTCCATGATCTTTCCCTGCGGCTACATAACTACCAGAAGGAGTGGAGTGACCTGGTCATACCCATTGTCTGTGATATCAAGAACCGAAAGAAGATTGACCGTATCATGACCCAGTTCAAACCACAGTTGGTCTTCCACGCTGCAGCCTACAAGCATGTGCCGCTTCAGGAACTCTATCCAGAAGAAGCCATCACAACCAATATCAATGGTTCTTATGCTGTACTCAAGAGTGCCAAGGAGCACCAGGTTGAGAAGGTCGTGGTCATCTCCACCGACAAGGCAGTGAACCCGACCAACGTAATGGGAGCTACCAAGCGGGTGGTCGAGTTGATGGCCGGTATGCTTAACAGCAAGGAGACAGAAATTGTCTGTGTACGCTTTGGCAATGTCCTGGGAAGCCGGGGAAGCATGCTTCCCCTCTTCATGGACCAGATCAAGGCAGGGGTTCCCATAACCGTCACCCATAAGGACATTATCCGTTACTTCATGGCAATTCCTGAGGCAGTTGGCTTGGTATTCAAGGCAGCCAGTATGGCAAAGGGTGGAGAGGTGATGGTCCTGGATATGGGCCAGCCAGTCAAGATCTATGACTTTGCAGAGAAGCTCGTGAAGTACTATGGGGATAGCAGGAGCCAGGTCATCGTAACCGGTCTGCGCCCAGGAGAGAAGCTCTATGAGGAACTTCTTGCCAACAAGGACACCACCATTGCTACCGAGGAGAAGCTGGTCTTCAAAGCAAAGGTGAACAACCACACCATCAGTGAGCTGTCTTTCCTGAATCACTATCTTACTGCCTTTGATAAGAGTGCACCTGAGGAGATGCTGAAAATGCTCCATGAGTTGGTTCCTGAGTTCAAGGATCCAAAGATGTAGGTTGTTAAGCCAAGAATGAAAAGGATCAATATCTCAGGACAAGTTTTGAACTCAGGAGGCGTTGCCTCCTTTTTCATTCCAATGGACGGGGTATCTCACCTTGTTTTCCTCTCGCTTCGTTGGGGAATGAATATATAAACTGTAACAGAATCTCAATTCTTGTGGAGCTGTATATACGGCCTTTCTGCATCTAATAATTTGTTCTTCAAGCAATTGTTGACGGTTAAAAATCAGCTTATCAGATTCTAACCCAAATTCCCGAAGTTTTGTAACTATGAGAGCGGACAATCAGTCTCGAACGGATCTTCATCCCCTACATTCATCAGCTTGCCTTTCCATGGATACTCAACACTGAACAGATCGAAGATGAGCCGCTGAGCCTTCGTG
>NZ_JAEKNT010000474.1 GCF_016406725.1 Sphaerochaeta sp. S2
GTCATGACCGATCACTTTGCGACAGGCTCTGCACCAATACGGTCATTGTCCATGCTCCCTATGTCAGGGTACTGCACTGTAGACCCTCAGTAGCATTGCAGGAGTCAAGCAGGATTTCCAAGTCCTCGCAACAAACACTCCAAAACGCTCGGAAGCAGGTATCACGAATTACTACAGAGCTGAAGCGAAGAAGCCAGATAGCCAGCGTTCAGGACAGCAGAAAGTCAAAACGGAATATCGATGCCAAAGACCATGATGCAAAAGCCAAGATTGATGGAGCTCGGCTCTCCGGTGCAGACGGGAAAGCAGGTAGGCTGAAAGCTCAGATGGAAACAAGAGCAGTGCACCTACACTCCTCGCTGCAAGAAATTCAGGGTGGTCTTGTCGAGGCCAACAAGTTGGACCTGCAGGGACCCGTCTCGGGCATTACCATCGGGAGTAATCCCCTGAAGCGAGACCTGATCGCCCGTATTCCTACGGGCAGTTTACCCTTGGGCCCTGAGAGAAAGCTCTTCTTTGATTTGCTGGAGATTGGTCCTTTGGATCGTGTTGCCATCACGGGAAAGAATGGAAGTGGCAAGTCCACCTTCATGCAGTATCTACGCTCCTTGATTACATCACAGGGAATTCCGGTAGCCTATGTTCCTCAAGAACAAGAACTCTCTGCATGCGAACAAGCCTTGCAGGATCTGCATGCCATGGACCCTACAACCAAAGGACGTGTTCTCTCCAGCCTTACAAGACTTGGAAGCGACCCTGCTCTTATCCGCTCCTCGGTTCTGGCAAGCCCCGGAGAGGCGAAGAAACTTCTGCTCAGCCTACTTTTCGAGGAACCTATCTCAGTGCTTTTACTAGATGAACCGACAAACCACCTGGACCTTCCTTCTCGCCTAGCCTTACAGAAAGCTCTCAGTGATTGGGAAGGATCATTGGTGTGTATCAGTCATGATGCGGCATTCCTGCACGCAGTATGTAGTGAGAGGTGGCATATAGAAGCAGAGAGTGAAGACATTCTCAGGCTACAGAAAGCATCCTTTTATGATGAGAAAGATGAGGGGTCAATGGCAAAGTAATGACGTTTGGTCTCAAATATTTCATACCCTCTTATTCGTTTTGCTTTTTAGCCCAACCTTCAGTATCATAGGGGTAGGAGGAACAACACATGGATGATTTACAGGCAAGCTATGAAAGCTTGGGACCAGATGCAACTGAAGCCCAGATTGAAAAGACCGCACAGGACTTGGAACGTCGGAATTACATGCCCCCCTTGATTCTGGATGTACAGGATTTTTACCACCTGACCAAGAAAAGGATGATCGAGGAGTATCATCGGGTGATGGCCCTCCCTTCCCAGAGTGCAGAATTGAAGGCTGTGGTGGGAATTGAAGATCCCGAAGAAGTTAAAAAGAAGCACCTTACGGTATTGCTTCATCAATATGAACTGCTGAGGGGACTGCGCTTAGGTGATGGAGATGCCTGGGCGACGGTCAACGAGCTGTACGAGGACGATTAAATCTTGGAAGCAACACACCAGTGTAACTTTTGTGCAAACGGTAGTGAACCGTGTTTGCATCATATACCCATTTTCCAGAATCTGGAGAATGAGCAAATCCAGGAAGTGCAACGCTTGATCCGACAGATTGAGCTTGCCCCTGGATCTGTCCTCTTTCGTGAAGGTGATAGGGCAGACAGTCTCTACCTAGTCAGGAAGGGATCCCTGAAATTGGTTCGCTATGGCAGTGATGGCTCAGAGTATATTCTTGACACGCTCTTTCCTGGGGATTTTTATGGAGGTGATCAGCTCTTTCTTTCCAGTGTCGCCAGGGAAACGGGAGTAGCAGCAGAGTCCCTCGGGATCTGTATGATCAAGACGGAAGAGCTTCAGCATCTGATCCTTCAGAAGCCTGAGATCGCCCTGAAATCCATGACCTACCTGAATGCCAAGCTTGACCAGTATCGCCTGCAAGTTGAGATGCTCTCCACCTCTGATATACAGAAACGTATCTGCATGTATTTGTTTGAACGGTATCGGAAAACCGGAAGGACCACACTGCATCTTACCCAGGATGACATTGGCAGTGCACTTCATCTGACCAAGGAGACAGTAAACCGAAAGCTGTCATCCCTGAAAGATGAAGGGATTCTCCGTGTGGAGGGGAAAGGAAAACTCAAGATTCTTGATATGGCAAAATTGGAAGCAATTTCCTTTGAAAGTTGATTTGAATCATAGTTGAGTGCTCAATGCTTCTGTACACTGTGACTGAAAACAAGAAACAAGGAGTCACAAAATGCAGAACATCAAACTTTCAGAACTGGTTAAACATAATCCTTCTACTACCATTTTCCTCAATGAACACCATATCGACTACTGTTGTGGAGGTGACCACTTCCTATACGAATCACTCGAGGAGCAAGGGTATGAAATCAAGTCCACGCTCAAGAAGCTGGAATCCTTTATTGCAGAGCAAGATGAAAAACACAGCAAGGTGATTGCTGGGGATATATATACAATGGGATTGAGTGAACTCATCTCTCACCTCTTGGCAACACACCATAAGGATGAAAGAGCATTGCTCTCATCCATCGATGGAAATCTACTTACCTTGCTTTCAGCCCATTATCCAAGACACAAGGATGAACTGCGAGAAGTTTATACCCTCTTCAGTACACTTCGTACTGAACTCATGCTACACTTTGTGCAAGAGGAAGAGGAAGTGTTCCCCCTGATGCAGAGCGAGGCTACAAAAGAAGCCTATGATAAGGTTGTCTCGCTGGAGTCGGAGCATGAGGCAGCTGGTGATTTGATCAAGAGCTTGATCAAGGCAACAAATGATTTCACCGCTCCCTCTGATGGGTGTGCAACCTATCGGGCAACATACTCGCTGCTTAAGCAGTTGGTGGAGGATATATTCTTGCACATCTATAAAGAGAACAGCATCCTATTTCCAAAGTATGCAGAAGGAGTAAATGCATGAAGCGACTGGTAAAGAACAATGTCTCTTGGATTGGTAAGATTGATTGGGAGTTGCAGAAATTCCATGGTGATGATTATTCAGTAAATCATGGATCCAGCCAGAACGCATACCTCATTGAAGAGGAGAAGACCGTTCTCATCGATACCATCTGGAAACCCTATGACAAACAGTTCCGGGAAAATCTCGAGAAAGAGATCAACCTGGAGAAGCTTGACTTCATTGTTGTCAATCATGGGGAAGTCGATCATAGTGGAGCGCTTCCGTATCTCATGGAAAAAGTGCCCAACCTCCCGATTTACTGTACAGCCAATGCAGTCAAGTCCCTTGTCGGGCAGTATCACCACCCTGAGTGGAATTACCAAGTGGTAAAAACTGGTGACAGCCTGGATATCGGTAACGGAAAGCAGTTGGTATTTGTTGAGATGAGGATGTTGCATTGGCCTGACAGCATGGCAACCTATTTGACCGGTGATAATATTCTCTTCTCGAATGACGCCTTCGGGCAGCACTATGCGGTTGAGGAACTCTTCAATGACAAGGCTGACCAGTGTTTGCTCTGGACTGAAGCAATGAAGTATTATGCGAATATACTCAACCCATTCTCGCCTCTGGTAAAACGAAAGATTGAAGAGATTGTGGCTTTGAACCTCCCTATCGATATCATAGCACCAAGCCATGGCGCCATCTGGCGCGATAACCCGATGCAAATCGTCAACGCATATGCTGCTTGGGCTGACTCCTATCAGGAGAACCAGATCACCATTGTCTATGACACTATGTGGGACGGCACGAAACAGCTTGCGCATGCCTTGGCTGGAGAGATCCAGGCTCTGGATGGGGATACCGTAGTGAAAGTGTTCAGCATCAGCCAGACAGACAAGAATGATATCATGACTGAGGTGTTTAAATCGAAGGCAATAGCCTTGGGTTCTCCCACTGTCGGTAAGTCGATACTCTCCTCAGTCGGTGGTTGGCTTCACTTCCTCTCTGAGTTGCAGTTCAAGAAAAAAAGCGCTGCGGTGTTTGGTTGTTATGGCTGGAGCGGAGAAGGGGTAGGTATCCTACGTGAGGAACTTTCAAAGGCAGGCTTCTCTGTTGTGGAACCTGAGATGAAGGTCAATTGGAACCCAACTGAAGAACACCTTTCAGGGATGAGGGATATCGCTGAAGCTCTTTGCAGGTAAAGCCAGTTTTTCGCTCGATTGCCCAAACAGGACAACAGTGGTAGAGTCAAGGCATGGATGCAACAGCAGTCAGGGCCCTGCATTATGAAACACTCGTGAGAGCCTGCGGTGGAGCAGAATCAAAAGCAGGGGAAGCCTTTTCATGGGCTTCCTCTCGCATTGATGTGACTGATCCACTCCCTTTGCATATCAAAGAGTATGCCTCCTTCCTGGCAACGGAAGAGAGCAAAATCAGTGAAGCCTACTATCATTGTCGGCCATTCTTTGAGGAGATGGGTGATAAAGTATTGGTTATTGATGAACACAGTCCCTTCTGGCCATCCCAGGTGAATACTTTTGCCTACTCTCCGCGTTTTCTCTATGTACAGGGAAATATATCCCTATTGAAGGCTCCTTCGGTCTCTGTCATCGGGACCCGATCGCCCTCTCTTGAAGGGAAAAAACTGGCTTTACAGACATCTCATGCACTTGCTAAAGCAGGGTATGTGGTTGCAAGTGGACTTGCCCTTGGGATTGACGGGGTGGCCCACAAGGGAGCATTAACCTCTGGTGCTCCTACCATGGCGGTTATCGGTACCCCGCTTTCCCAGTGTTATCCAAGGGAGCACACAGAACTACAAGCTGAAATAGCCAAGAGTGGAGTGGTAGTAAGTCGATTTGCTCCTTCGACCACCACCCAGAAATGGCATTTTCTGCTTCGTAATCGCCTGATGAGTGCCTTGAGTCTTGCTTCTGTGGTTGTAGAGGACCGTGATGGGGGAGGGGCTGTACGGCAGGCTTCCTTTGCCTTGGAACAGAAAAAGTATCTCTTCATCTACCAAAGCAGCATAGAGAACCGAAGTATTCTTTGGCCCAGAAAGTTTGCAGGCCAAAGCAGGGTCTTTGTGATCAGGAAGAGTGAAGACCTTCCCCGTATTCTGAAGAAGGCGATGGAGACAAAACGAACTGTTGGAAGACTCAAGGATACTGCAATACAGCTCGATCTATTTGCTTTGGAGGAGTAAGAGTCCTTTCACAGCACTAGTATCTTGTTATATTTCCATAATGCACTATAATTAGTGCGTTATGGAAATAAAAGAGCGTGCTTCCTATCTGGAATTCAAGGAACTCTTTTCACCGATGGGTTGTTTTACCCTTCAGCAAGTAGCGTCAGGTGCACGGTTCTCGGTGAGCCGGAATACTATTGGACGCTGGGTGAAGGAGCATAAACTTATTCGTTTGAAACAAAATGTATATACATTTCCAGAATATCTTCGCTCTGGCGATGCTCAATTGTATTTTGCAAACAAGATGTATCAACCCTCATACATCAGCATACATAGTGCGCTTGCCTTTTGGGGTATGATTCCAGAGGCTGTGGTACAGGTCACGAGTGTTTCTAGTAGAAAAACAGCGTATTTTACCAATGAATTTGGCCAGTTTACCTATCACACGATTCGTAGTTCTTCATTTTTTGGCTATACCATAGAATCTTCAGCGTTTCACCCGTCTTGGGGAGTGCATATAGCATATCCGGAAAAAGCAATTTTGGATCTTCTGTATCTTTATCCACAGTACCATACAATAGAAGATATGTTGGGACTAAGGTTGGATCTTGACATCCTAAAGATTGATCGTCTTACCAACTATACCGAACAGTATGGCGTTGAGTCACTCAATCGGAGGGTGGAGAAATTACGGGAGGCGTATAGATTATGATCGATAAGAGTGTATTGCTACAGTACTTTCCTGCATATTTACGAGACTTGAATGAACTACAACCGTATCTGCTTAAAGAATATATTCAATGCCAGATATTGGAATTTTTGTCACAAACAAAGTATATCGAGCATATGGTGTTCATTGGAGGTACCAATCTTCGCCTTATTAAGCATATAGATCGTTTTAGTGAAGATCTTGATTTTGACTGCGTAGATATGACACAGACTGAATTCATGCATATGACTGATAGCATTCTGGTATATTTGCGGCGTCTAGGGTATCAGGTAATACCGAAAGAGAAAGAGCACGAAGGGCTGCAGGCTTTTAGAAGGAGTCTCTATTTCCCTGAACTACTCTACACACTTCAATTTAGCGGTTATAGGAATGCAAGATTTCTCATAAAAATTGAAGCTCAGGATCAAGGCTACACCTATCCGGTTACGAGCGCTTTTATCCAAAGCTGTGGTTTTTTCTTTCCTGTTCCTGTTCCGCCAGATGCAACGCTGTGTTCAATGAAACTCTCAGCTCTTCTGCAAAGAGCAAAAGGTAGAGATTTTTATGATGCACAATTTCTACTTTCCCAAACAGCGCCCGACTATGCATATCTCACTTCAAAACATCATATTGAGAATCTTGCCATGCTGAAAGAAGCTCTCAAAGAACGAATTTCGCGTGTTGATCTAAAAAAGAAACAACGTGATTTCGAACACCTCCTCTTTCAGAAAGAGAAAAGCAATATGATTCTCAATTTTCCTGCTTTCATTGAACACTACACGCATAGTGGGGGCTGAACATCCTTGACATGAAAACGTCGGGGAGACTACTATCAACTATTATGAAAAACCAGCTCACCGCCAACGAATTACGGCAAAAATTCATTGATTTCTTCGTATCCAAGGATCATACCCAGATCAGTGGGGCTTCCTTGATTCCCGAGAACGACCCAACGGTCCTGTTTACCACCGCTGGTATGCACCCCTTGGTACCCTATATCATGGGAAGCGAACACCCAGCAGGCACCCGCCTTACCGATTACCAGAAGTGTATCCGAACCGGAGATATTGAAGCGGTAGGGGACCCACACCATCTCACTTTCTTTGAGATGCTGGGTAACTGGTCACTTGGGGATTACTTCAAGAAGGAAGCAATAGCCTTCAGTTATGAGTTCCTCACAGAGGTCCTTGGCATTGACCCTTCCCTCCTGTCAGTGACTGTCTTTGCAGGGGATGATGAAGTCCCTCGTGATGAGGATGCTGCATCTGCATGGGAAGGATATGGAATCCCACGTGAACGGATTTATTATCTCGGAAGAGAGGATAACTGGTGGGGACCAGCAGGAGAAACCGGTCCTTGTGGTCCAGACAGCGAGATGTTCATCGATACCGGAAGACCAGCGTGTGGTCCTGATTGCCGCCCCGGGTGTTCCTGTGGGAAATATTTCGAGATCTGGAATGATGTCTTCATGGGGTACAAGAAGAACAGTGACGGTACCTATAGTGAGATGGAGAGAAAGTGCGTCGATACCGGTATGGGAATCGAACGTACCATTGCAATCCTTCAGGGAAAGAAATCTGTCTATGAGACAGAGGTATTCACCCCAATCATTGCAGGAATTGAGAAACTGTCTGGAAAACAATATGGTAATGATGAGGAGACTGACACCTCAGTACGTATTGTAGCGGATCATATTCGCACCAGCGTATTCATCCTTGGAGACCAGAGAGGGGTGGCACCCTCCAACGTGGGCCAAGGTTACATCCTGCGCCGTCTGATCAGAAGGGCAGTGAGGCATGCTCATAAGTTGGGTATCGAGGGATCCTTCCTGGGAGAGCTTGCACTCATCGTTCTTGAACTCTATAAGAAGCCCTATCCTGAGATTCTGGAGAACAAGGAGTTCATCCTGAAGGAGCTGGCTCAGGAAGAGGCAAAGTTCTCCGAGACCCTGGCAAAGGGTGAGCGGGAGTTTGAGAAAATGCTTCCCAACCTGCTCAAGGGAAAGAATCGGGAGATCAGCGGAAGAACCGCCTTCAAACTCTACGATACCTACGGCTATCCTATCGAGCTTACCAAGGAATTGGCAGCGGAGCATGGCTTCACCGTTGATGAGGCAGGTTTCAATGCTGCATTCGAGAAGCATCAGGAGATCAGCCGAAGTGGTGCAGACAAGCAGTTCAAGGGTGGTCTTGCCGACCATAGCGAGAAGACCACTGCACTACACACTGCAACCCACCTGCTCCATAAGGCATTGAGAACGGTGCTTGGCGAGCATGTAGGGCAGAAGGGCTCCAACATTACAACCGAGCGACTCCGATTTGACTTCACGCATCCCTCTGCCATGAGCAAGGAAGAGATACAACAGGTCGAGGATATGGTCAACGAACAGATCAAGCGTAATCTACCGGTAACCTGTGAGACCATGACTGTTGAGGAAGCAAAAGCACAAGGTGCCATTGCATTCTTTGACAGCAAGTACGGGGAGCAGGTGAAAGTCTACTCAGTCGGGGATTTTTCCAAGGAGGTCTGTGGAGGCCCCCACGTGGAGAGTACCGGCAGTATGGGTCACTTCAAGATTCTCAAGGAGCAATCTTCCTCGGCAGGGGTGAGAAGGATCAAGGCTGTTCTTCAATAATACCTAGTTTTCTTGGAGAAGATGTACATAAGAGAAGCCCTGCTGGTTTGCAGGGCTTCTTACCGTTTTCAGGGTTTTACTGGTTATTCGTCATCCTCATCATCGATCATCAACTCGTAGTCGAGACCTTTATTGATGGGCACCGCCAGCTGTCCGCATGCCCCATTTATTTCCCTTCCTCGTGATCGTCGCCTGGTATAATTGACACGGTATCGGTCAAGTTCACGACAGAAGGTATCGATCTCATCTTCGCTTGGGGTCTCGTACGGGAGTTCCTCAGCGGGGTTCCAGGGGATGAGATTCACCACGACATTCATTCCTGCTACATAGGTAGCCAGTTTCTTGGCACTGAACTCATCAGTATTTACCCCACGCAACATGCAGTACTCGATGGTGAATCGTTTCCCTCCAACATGTTGGTACACCATCAAGGCCTTCTTCAGAGCCATGATATCCCACTTCTCATTTACCGGCATAATCTTCGAGCGGAGGCGATTGTCGGCACTCACCAAGGAGACTGCAAGCCTTACTGGGAGCTTCTGCTCTGCAAGTCGCAAGATACCAGGTACCACTCCACAGGTGGAGATGGTTATCCTCCTCAGGCTGATGTTGAAGCTCTCTTTTTCGTGTAGGTAGTGGATCGATTGGATTACCGGATTGATGTTTGCCAAGGGCTCTCCCATTCCCATATACACGATATGGGTGATGGGCTGGTCACTTACCGCTAGGAGGTGAATGTATTGTTCGATGATTTCATCGGCAGTAAGGTTCCTCAGCAAGCCCATGGTACCTGTCCTGCAAAACGTGCATCCCATTGCACACCCAACCTGGCTGGAAAGACATGCTGTATGCCGGCCACGCTTGTCTATAAGCAATACACACTCGACGACTCTTCCATCGTGGAGACGGATACCCATCTTTGTGGCTCCACTCTCATCCGTCTCGCTGGTTTCAACTGTTGATGAGACAGCACTCCCCATCACTTCCTTGAGACGTAATCGCTCAGCCTTGGGAAGGTTGGTCATCTCGTCGAAGGATGTGACACCCTTGACGAGCCACTGATAAATCTGTTTTCCATAGAAGGCCCTGGGAAGGGAAAGCACTTCTGCGATAGCTTCTGCATCCAGCCCATAGAGCGAGCGTGGCATAGTATTTGTTTGTTCCATGCTTTTAGTATACCTATTTCAGCATTGAAATGATAGCGATGGCTACTCCCGTGATACCTTCACCACCGAGCAAACCGCTGGCGACCAATCCAGTCTTATCTTGCAGTTTTGCTGCCTCGGTGCGCTTCTTGAGAGCCAGTTTCAAACCACCGGAGATAAGCGCTCCGAGTCCCATCACGGAACTGATGTAAATTGGCAGGTATACACCAAGACCGAGGGTTGCACTGGGAATATTTGCTAGGTAGAGCACCAGACCAATGCCAAGCCCGATAAGGAATGCAGGAATATGGCCAAGACCTCCAACCATGGCCGAGACTGCAGCTGCCTGGGGAGCGGGCAACTCAGCAGTTCCAAATCCACCGAACGAAGCCTTCATGATCAAGAGCACGAATACGGAGAGCACTGCACCGATGACTCCCCCGATACCCTCGCCAAGAATTTGTTGCTTTGGATCGGTTTTCAGGAGATAACCACTCTTTAGGTCATTCATGACATCACCGGTCAACCCGCAGGCAACGGCAACTACTGCGGCAATGCTGAAGGAAGCGATAAGGGAGGGGTTGGAAATCAGCTGGATGACAAGCAAGACCAGGATGCCGAATATTTCCATTGGGTTGATGCCTGTCTGGCCCGTCAACATGCCTGAGAGGTAGGTGGCAAGATAAATGCCTGCCATAAGAACGAGTGCCTCGATAAGGCCGAGTTCTGTTCCAAGTGAGAGTAAAACTACAGAGAAAAGCAATACCAATGCAACAACCAGAGTGGTTCTGTTGAATGTCGCCTTGGGTTTATCTTCAAGTTTCTTCTGGGCAAGCAGTTTGGATCCTATTGCCTTGAAGAAGACACCAAGACCTGTTCCGATCATCAATCCAATTCCCAGGTTGGAACGGAATACATCAGCCTCTGCCATTGAGGCAAACAGACCGCCTTGAATTCCAAGAGGGGTCAGGATGTAGTATCCAAAGATAGCTCCACCAAACCAGAGCAGGGCAAACAAGGGGCCGATGATCGCCCCAATTCCCATCGCCATAGGGCTGACCCAGATGGAGAAAGCTGGGATTAATGCGCTTCCCTTGAATAGGGTCAGCAAGGCTGGGATTTTTCCAAACCCGTCCCTAAAGACGGTGAAGATAACCGATCCTCCCATGGATGCAAAGAGCGTCTTCGCCCCTGCTCCACCTTTGCTTCCTGCTTGCAAGGTGTTATAGCTTGCTATACCCATTGGATAGGGAAGAGCCTCATCAACGATGAGTTTCTTTCGATACAGTGCAGAGAACAAGGTTCCCAGAATAGCACCAACCACTGTCAGGATGATAAGGCTGATGGTAGAAAAATTTGCATCTGGGTCGATCATCCAGAGCCCTGGGAGGGTAAAGGCCAATCCCCCTGCAACCATAGCCCCTGAACTCATGATGGTATGGGTTACATTGATTTCCTGGAGTGTGGAACCTTTTGCCCGTTTCAAGGCTGCCAGACTGACCACCGTTACAAAGATGGTTGGCCAGGGTAATGCTCCCATTCTGAGCGCTACATACATGGAACTGGCGGTAATCACCAGCAATCCGACAAGAGCAATAAGGGCACCACGAAGGGTAAGATGTCTATTCATTTTTTACACTTCCTCTCTTAATGTATGGTAAACAGAATCGGAAAAAAACACCAGTAGTTTAAGCTCCTAAGATTTTATCCAAATCCACCTATATGTTTGCCTGTTCAAGAAATTTTGCTTATGGTATAGTTTATATAACAAAATTATTGGTAGGAGTTCATCCTACAGAAGGAGAGTGCGTATGAAGAAAGTATTACTTGCTGTACTTTTACTGGCTATGGTGCTGCTTCCTGCTACAGCAGCAGAGAGAGCATCAAAGACTGACCTTGCCGTTGGATTGAACCTCGGAACCAACTCCGGTGTTGGTGTACAGTATCGGATGAATGACTTTGATGTCATCGGTAACGTTGGCTTTGATGTTTTTGATGGTACGTTCGCTGTTGACGCAGCTGCAAATTATAAAGTAGCTGAATTCAGCATAGAAAAGGCCGATTTTGATGTCACCGTTGGTGGTGGCGTTGCATTAAATCTTGGTAGTGACATTAATCTTGCAGCGATTGTCCCAGTAGGGGTAGCCTATCATTTGGAAAATAATGATTTCCCGCTTGATTTCTACTTTAGAACAGGGCCGGCTTTCCGCCTCATTAAGGAATCGAAAGAGTTCTTCGGATGGTATGGAGCCTTGGGAGCTCTTTGGAGATTCTAAAGCTACCAGATACTGGTATTGTTTGGTGCCACCTCTCACGGTGGCACCTATTTTATGCCTTGCGGAACTCACTGAGCGGACCTTGGAAGCGAGGCTGGATTCTCGTTCTTACCAAGATTCCCTCCCCTTGGTAGTCAATGAATTCAACCTGCCCGTGGCGGTGAATATGCGCAACCAGGTCATGGCGGGAGTTGGGGAGGAAATAGGTTGCTGTGGGATAGAGATCACCAAGGGTCTTGGTGATCTGCTCAAGCAGGGCCTCCAGACCGGTTCCCTCTTTGATGGATGTTTCGATTACCACGGGATAGAGTGACTTGAGCCTGCTGACAGCAAAAGAGTCACGTACCATATCCATCTTGTTTGCCAACACAATGGCTGGTTTATCAGTACAGCCAAGATCCTCAAGTACCTCAACGGTGGTCGTATAGCTTGCGAGCATATTGGGATGGGCAGCATCACAGACAATGATGAGAAAATCTGCGAAACGGGCCTCTTCGAGCGTGCTCTTGAATGCCTGGACAAGATGGTGGGGTAGGTCGCTGACAAATCCGACCGTATCGGAGAGCAGAATCTCTTCCCCTCCTGGGAGCTTTACCTTTCTGGTGGTGGGGTCCAGGGTCGCAAAGAGCTTGTTTTCTGCAAGGACCCCTGCACTGGTTAGGGCATTGAGCAGGCTGGACTTGCCGCTGTTGGTGTATCCAACAATGGCACCCGTAGGAATGTTGGTATTCATTCTCTGGCTGCGTTGGGTATTGCGTTGTTGCACTACCTTTTCCAACTGAGCTTTCAAGCTGACAATTTTCTCCTGAATCTGCCGTCTATCGAGTTCAAGCTGTTTTTCACCCTCTCCGCGGGTTCCCTTCACTCCACCATGTTGCCTTCCAAGACTTGTCCATCTTCTCGTTAGTCTGGGCAGCGAATATTCAAGTCGTGCGAGTTCAACCTGCAGTACTGCTTCCTTGGTTGCCGCTCTGTCTGCAAAGATCTGAAGGATGACTTCATCACGGTCTATCACACAGATGGAGAGAATGCTCTCCAGGTTGCGCTGCACACGAGGACTGATTGGGCAGTCGAACACGATCAGGTCAGGCTCTTTTTCTTCTATCAGTGCCTTGATCTGTTCCACCTTACCGCTTCCGATCATGGTTGCACTGTGCACCTTCCTGAGCGGGATATGCTCAGTATGAATGGTAAGTGGGCCCATGGTGTCTACCAAGGCCTCCAGTTCTTGTGCACGGTTTTGTGTGGTTTGCGGTGTGTCTTCACTGTTTACAAGGACCAAGAGCAGTGCTCTCTGTCGTTCATCTTGTATATCGAGGCCGGAAACATTCTTTTCAGTGTCTTCTGTATGTGTACTACCCATTGGTGTTGACTATAGGGCTGGTTAACGAGCAAGTCAATATGTGATACACTTCGTTAGCTGGCTCACATTGAGCCGATAATGAGGTAAATCATGGGTGTTAATTGCGGCATAGTTGGGCTCCCCAACGTAGGAAAATCTACAATATTCTCAGCACTTACGGCAGCTCCTGCCGAAGTAGCGAATTATCCTTTCTGTACCATCGATCCCAATGTGGGAATCGTTTCCGTTCCTGATAAGCGGCTGGACAAGATTGCCGCCCTGATTCCGCCTGAGCGGGTTATTCCTGCAACGTTCGAATTTGTCGATATTGCAGGGTTGGTAGCTGGTGCAAGCAAGGGAGAGGGGCTGGGTAACCGGTTTCTCGCTTCTATCAGGGAAGTTGGGGTAATCGCGCACGTGGTTCGCTGCTTTGAAAACAGCGATATCGTTCATGTTAACAATAAGATCGATCCATTGGGGGATATCGAGACCATCAATATTGAGTTGGCTCTCGCTGACCTCGATACGGTGACAAACCGATGGGCAAAACAACCGAAGCTGAATCGGCTGAGCAAAGAAGCACAGAAAGATATGGAGAAATCCCTTCCAGTGCTTGCAAAGCTCAAAGATTGCCTTGAGCAGGGAAAGAGTGCACGAAGCCTACAACTTGATGAGGATGAACTTGCACTGGTCTCTGACCTTCACTTGATCACTCTCAAACCGGTTATCTATGTCTGCAACGTAGATGAGGAAGGCATTGTTGAAGAAAATGCATTCGTGAAGCAGGTGAGAGCTGTGGCTGAGCAAGAAGGTTCAGAGGTAGTGGTTATCTGTGGAAAGATTGAGTCTGAGATTGCAGTTTTGGAAACAGAGGAAGAGAAACAGGAGTTTCTTGAAGCTGTAGGGCTTCAGGAATCCGGCCTCAACCAGCTGATCCGTAGTGCCTACCACATTCTTGGCCTACGTACCTTCTTCACCGCAGGTTCTGATGAAGATAGGGCGTGGACCTTCCGTGCCGGATACAAGGCTCCACAGACTGCTGGAGTCATTCACTCAGATTTTGAACGGGGATTCATCAAGGCCGAGGTATATAACTGTGAAGATCTTTTCACCTATGGAAGTGAACAGAAGGTCAAGGTAGCAGGGAAGCTGAGGATGGAAGGTAAAGAGTACTTGGTGCAGGATGGGGACATCATGCACTTCAAGTTCAATGTCTAGGTATTACCAACGAACAGTGAATGTAATGGGCTCAGCAAGCAAGAGGAAGTCGATGAGCGGGAAGCTGAATTCATAGACGCTTGCTGACACCTTTCTCCCATTGCTGAACGACGTGATCTCCTTCGGGGTATTCACCCTGAGGGTAATCACAGATCGTTCAATTGCAGGAGGTCCTTCCTCTCCAAGCATGAAACTGATCATCTCAAGATAGTCGGCTTCATTAAGTCCCTGGTTGTACACTGGCCCAAAGGCCTCAAAGTTTTCGTCAGCCAGGAAAGGGATGACGGGAACCAGTTGCTCGTAGTTGTCCATGGATAGGAAGAAGGTCATGGAATTCCCATTGATGTCCAAGAGGCTCTGATTCTCTCCTGCTCCCAAGTCAGTTACCAAACGCATCAAGTCGGTGAACTCAAACACTCCCTCATAGGAGTGCTCATCAAGCTTTTTCAATCCAACGTTTTTGGTGGTGGGGCTATAACGCAAAGCTTTTTCAAAATCCCCAATTGCCTTGTCCATCAGGGAGATGTCCTCATTTTCCGTAGAAAATTCACTGAAATCTTCCAGGACTGCAATGAAAAAATCCTCAACAGAAAAGGCATATGCCGAGGCATGGTATCCTGTCTGCTTGAAGGATATGTTTTCAGTTATAGTACAACTACTCATCAGTGCCAGAGCGGCAATCACTGCCAGCAATAGCCTGGTTGTTTGTTTTCTGATCTTCACCGGTTATTCATTCCTTTTGATTCACTGTACGGGATTTCTGTACGCTTCTCAAGCGTAAGTTCTATTGCAGGGGTATAAAAAGCAGTCTTCCATCCATATCACTGGTGATTCCAAGACTTTCTTCTTCCCTTTCAGGGTATCGCTTCAGGAATGCATCCGCCGAGAGATGTTCAAATTCAGAGAGAGCATCCAGCGAGTAGGAGAGCTGCAGGACTGGACTCTCTCCGCACTCATGGAAAAAGGCAATCCCTTGATGCAGTTCAATGAATGAGAGCATGACAGCCTCATACAGAACAAGGCCAAGCTTTCTGAGGAAGCTGCGGACAAACGTTTCTTGCAGCAAGTAGATATCCATATCCTCTGCTTGCTCCCCACTTCTCTTCAGATACGCTTCCAGGAAAGAGGAGAAAGAGAAGAGGATCGATGAGGGGCTCAAAGAGACCACCTCGCTGAGTTTCTGCAACCACATGCCTGCCTGTCCCTTGGTAAAAAACAGATCAAGTGATTCCTTTAATACCAGGGCTTTTTGCATGTCTTTTTGAGGGAACGTGGGAGACTCAATAATGGTATAGGGGGCTTCCTGCAAGTGAGTGATTGAAAACTCCTTTGCTTGCTCTGCAACCAGGGTTCCTGGAAGCAGGGAGAGAGGAAATACATCAAGATTGCTCGGTTTCAAGGAGACCGCATAGTCAACACTCTTGATGAATGACCTGAGATTGTCATTGGGAAGTCCAATGATGAGGTCTAGGCCGAAGGGGATTCCGCGTGCATTGAGAAAAGAGATTTTCTTTGCGAAGAGCTTGCTGTCAAATCTCCTGTTGGCGGTTTTCAGTACTGCTTGGTCACTGCTTTGCAGACCTATCTGCAAGGCACAGTTGATTCTTGCAAAGGCATCAGCAAGTTCATTGTCCAATAGTTCTGCCCTGATCTCGAACACGAAATGGATGTCGCTCTGCTTCTCTGCAAGCATGGACAGAATCGTAAGGGTACGCTCTTTGTCCATATTGAAGGTTGGATCGAGAATATACACCTCTCCAACCTGCTTGGTGATAAGCAGATCAAGTTCTGCTTCAAGTTGCGCAAGTGGAAAATGCCGGACAGAGCGTTGTCCCCTGGATTCAAAACAGAAAGAACAGTGAAAAGGACAACCTCGTGTCATCTCCCACAGAACGCTTGAACCCTCTTTCAGAAAATGATCCGCATGATGGTTGAGGAGTGGGGAAGGAAGCACGGAAAGATCAGGAGATGGAGCCCAGGAGAGCTCGTTGAGATTGGTCACAATCCCTTCTCCTTCAATATTTTTTCCTACCTTGATGGCAGAAATTGCCTGCACAACCGCTTCTTCTCCCTCTCCAAGTATGAGAAAGTCGAGAATGGATAGGTCAAAGCTTGAAGGATTGGCGGTAGCCTCGGGGCCTCCTGCAAAAATAACCAGGTCAGAGCTCTGTGCCCGTAATACCTCGGTGAAGCGGTCCATCCAGGTTCTGTTCCAGAGATAGACAGAAAGACCAACAACCTGCACCTGCATTCTTGCAACATCGAGAGCCGCCTGTGAGGGATCATCAGCCAACGTAAAGGGCAGGTGTTCTGCTCTCATATCTGCTGCTTCGAGCGCGCTTTGGATGCAGAGTGCTCCGAGAGGATAACTGAGGTTGCCTTCTTCAAGACAACAGGAAACCAAAGAGATATTCATGTGATGATAGTAGCGATTGCCATCTCCTCTTGCAAGCTGGTGTAGTAGATGTATAGTGTAGATATGAAACGGCTGTACGTGATATTCCTTATATCTACGTTCCTACCATGTGTATTTGCAGCAGTCTTGGATGTTCAGGTTGATGCACTCCACCCCAACCAAATACACCTGAGTTGGCAGGAAGTGGAAGGTGCTGAGTACTATGACCTCTACCTCAACAAGGAGCCAATGGTACACACACAAGCGAGCAAGGCCGTCTTGGGTTCCAATGAGCGCCCGCTTACCAGCCATACTCAGTATGAGATACTGATTGCTGCAAGGAAAAAGGGGGTGGGAGAGATAGCAGTGGAGCGGCTACGGGTAGAAACACCCGGGTGGGAAGGCCGCTATAGATGGGTAAACCTGACAAAGGAAGATAATAAAGGCAAATGCAGGCAGTTGGACTACCTTGTCAGCTTTGAAGAAGGCTCCTATGTTATCCATGGACTTTTTGAGAAAACCTGCCAGCTCTATCCATTGGTTCCAGAAGATCGCCTTGGAGAGCAGATCCCCTATGATGGTGAGCGTTCATATCAGATAGCCTATCGATTGAATGCAGAAATCTTTAACACTACAAACTTCAAGCCGAAAAGTTGGAGTGTGAAGCGTGTAGAGTACACCGATGACCACGTTCTGGTTGAGGTGGAGACCAAGGTGGGTATGATGCGGTTTTCCACCATTTCGCAGTACCGGTTTCTCTTGACGAGCAATGGGAAACAGCAACTCCATTTTGAGACAGAAGGATCAGGAATTGCTTCCTGGGGACTGTTCAAAAACCCTAATCCCGGGGATGCTGGAGTCTTTAAAAGCACGCTCCTGGAATAGTAAGTTTTTTCACTAAGCGTTGACAAAAGCTGAAGCCGGCAGTATATGTGTTAACTTAAGACCACCGGTCTTTAGGAGTATATTGCATGGATAATGCCAACACACTGATAATCGTCGAGTCGCCAACCAAGGCCAGAACCATCTCGAAATTTCTTCCCTCGAACTGCAAAGTCGTTGCCAGTAAAGGGCATATTCGTGACCTTCCCGAGGACAAGATGGCAATTGATGTCGAGAAAGGTTTCGCCTGTGAGTATCAGGTGGTAGCAGGTAAGAATGCTTTGATCAAGGAAATCAAGAGCTCCTTGAAGTCCGTTGATAAACTTTTATTGGCAACTGATGAGGACCGGGAGGGAGAAAGCATCTCTTGGCATTTACTGGAAGTGCTCAAGCCAAAGGTACCTCATCAGAGGATGGTATTCCACGAGATAACAAAGAAAGCAATTACCGATGCACTTGAGCATGGCAGGGACTTGGATGAGAACCTGGTCCAGGCACAGGAGAGCAGACGTGTTGTTGACCGTCTCTACGGGTATACCCTTAGCCCAACGCTCTGGAAAAAACTTTCAAACAAACGGCTTTCAGCTGGAAGGGTACAGTCGGTAGGGTTGCGCCTGACCGTTGACAGGGAACGACTCAGGATCGCCTTTTCCCAGAGTACCTACTTTGATGCGAAGGCAAAACTTCAGAGTGTTTCCAAACAGGCTTTCGAGGCAAAATTGACAGCATACGCTGGCCAGGCTATTGCAAATAGTAAGGACTTTGATTCCACTACCGGTGAATACAAGGGAAAGAAAAACACCTTGTTGCTCGCTGAGGAGCAAGCAAAGGCTATTGTGAAGGAACTTTCCTCCGCCGCCTTCGTTGTTGAAGATGTTCAGAAGAAGCCGTTTGTGACTCGTCCCTCCATCCCTTTCACGACCAGTACCTTGCAGCAGGATGCGATCAAGAAGCTGCATATCAGTGCTTCTGAGACAATGCGCATCGCACAGCGGCTGTATGAGAATGGATATATAACGTATATGCGTACCGATAGTCCTTCCCTGAGCCAGGAAGGGACGAATGCAGCACGCTCCTTGGTGGATCAACTCTACGGGAAAGAGTACCTTTCTCCTTCCCCGAGATATTTCGCTGCAAAGAGCGCTGGAGCCCAGGAAGCCCATGAGGCGATCAGGCCAGCAGGGGAGCGGTTCGCAGTTCCCAGTGAAACCTCGCTCAGTGGGAAGGATCTGGCCCTCTATGAGCTTATCTGGAAGCGAACCCTTGCAAGTCAGATGGCTGACGCAAAGAAGGCTACCACAACGGTAACCATCAAGGCAGGGAATGGAACGTTTGTAGCCTCAGGTACGCAAATTGTATTTCCCGGTTTCATCCGGGCCTATGTTGAAGGCTCTGATGATCCTGATGCGGCACTGGATGATAAGGAGACATTCCTGCCTGCAATGAAGGCTGGAGAGGAGTGTTCCTTGCAGCAACTTGAAGAGGTATCTCACCAGACCAAGAGCCCTGCCCGTTACACTGAAGCATCCTTGGTACAGGAGTTGGAGAAGCGGGGTATTGGAAGGCCGTCCACCTATGCTTCCATCATCAAGACACTGATGGATAGGAAGTATGTCATGAAAGAGGGCAATGCACTGGTCCCCACCTTCATGGGATTTGCTGTGTGTCAGTTCCTGGAAACCAATTTCCCACAGTTCATCGACTATGATTTTACCTCGAAGATGGAAGACAATCTTGACAAGATTGCTGCTGGGGAACTGGATAAGAACAAGTTCCTGAATGCGTTCTACCTTGGAGATACGGGGTTGGAGAACCAGAACAAGCTCCAGCTCGCCTTGGACAACAAGGTAGTCTCGAAAACACTCCGCCTCTCTCAGATCAGCGAAGACAATCCTGTTATGATCGGCCCCTATGGTCCCTATGTTGTGGATAAGGATGGACAGTTTATCTCACTTCCCAACACGTGGTTGCCAGGTACCACCACTGATGAGGATGTGAAAAACCTTATTGCCGAGGGTAAGAAGGTCCATGTTCCGGTCGAACTCGGAAAAGGTCCGGTACATGGTGAGCCGGTGAAGTTGATGAATGGAAGATTTGGACCCTACTGGCAGGAAGGGGATGGTAAGAGTGCGGTACGTGCATCCATTCCCAAGTGGGTTCATGATGCGGACAAGAGTGAAGATCTGGAGATAGCAAGCAGATACCTTGCACTTCCCCGCGTACTGGGTAAAGATGAGAATGGAAATGAGGTGCTTGCCCAGAAAGGAAAGTATGGTCCGTATATCTCCTGCGACAAGAAGACAAGAAAACTCAATCGGTTGGATAAAGACCAACAGCTCTTTTCCATAACCCTTGAAGAGGCCCTTGAATTACTCAGCAAGGAACCAGAGAAGGGTAGTGGGGGAAAAGCAGGAAGAGGGAGTGCCAAGGCATCCGTGATAAAGGAACTTGGCCAATTCGAACAAGAGCCAGTGGCACTTGCTACTGGACGCTACGGCTTCTACCTTCGCTTCGGCAAACAAAATATTGCCCTACCCAATGAGTACAAGAAGGATGAAGAGAAGGCCGGTGCTTTGACGATGGATGAGGCTGTAGCGATTATCCGCGCTAAACGTGCGAAGGACTAATGACAGGAAACAATGGCAAATTTTTTACGGAGGACTCCTCCTAAAAAGCAAAATGTGGAGACCATCACCAGTGAAAATACGGTGGATATACTCTCCTCTGAATTCAAACTGAACAAGGAGAAGGTGTCGAGTATTCTCAGGAGTGTCGGTATCAACCTGGAGGCACAGAACCCTGCAGGGGAACTGGACCTGTATAGAGAGGTGATAGCCAGCAAGATTGGCGACAGGAGCCGATTTCTCAATCCTGATGAGACATACATAGCAGAGCTCGATGAGCAGTTGCGCTCATTTGACGAGATTTATGTTGATACCGCTCCCATCATCCAGAAGGACTGGTTCTTGCATTTCGTTACGAATGCTGAAAGCATTCTTAAGAGGCGCAAGAAAAAACTGATCATCCTTGAGAAGACCCTTGAGGAACTGCATGGACTTAAGGACAATCCAGAGAAGGACAAGGAGGTGAGAATACGCTCCACCATCCGTCCTGATCTGATTCGGTTCCTTGCAAAACGAGGCTTGGTTCGTATTGGAGATACCGGTAGCCAAGGTATTGCCGATGACCACCTTGTGCAGTTGTTCTCGCAGATTGGCAGCAAACGAAACCTTCTGCTTATTACCCAGGACCGCGGTTTGAGTGAGCGAATTGTTCGCCTCTCCACGGAATTGGAGGAGAAGGAAGCTGAACAAGAGAAACTTCCCTGGTATCGTCGCATCCTCTCAAGAAAGAACAAGGAGTCGGATGCCACCCATCGCATGGTGGTTTGCAAGCTTATTGAGGAAGGCAAACTCAAACGCTGCTATATCTGTCCTGAATGTAATGAAAGCTACTATGATGACCTGCATGATTGCGAGGGGATGGTTC
>NZ_JAEKNT010000475.1 GCF_016406725.1 Sphaerochaeta sp. S2
GGGCCACACGATCCTTCACACTGGAGAGAGGATTGAAGCTCTCAAGCTTAGCAAGCACAGTAGCATCCCCATCATGAAGCCGATGGATCTTGACCAAGGGTGTTTTGCCAATTTTCTCTGTGATGTCCTGGTAAATATGTCCACTCATCGGATAGCCTCCATTGCTGTATCTTTATATCCTAGTATTTTTATAGTCTTTATAGTATTTAAAATACAGACTCCTGTCAAGGCCAAACCCTCAGATCATATAGGTAAACCACTCTGCCCTGGTCACCTCAGCCAAGGTGACATTTTCAAACACCTTACGTACTTCCTGGTCCAATTTTTGGTAGAAGTGCAACCTTATCACCCGCTCAATGGCTGATTCCTGTCCTTGAGATGTTTCCTCAAAGGTTATATTCCCTTCCAGGAGATCGAGCACATCATAGATGAAAATCTTCTCGGGGCTTTCCTTGAGCTGGTATCCACCTCCAGCCCCCTTGATGGAAACAAGGAAGCCACCACGGGTAAGAAGCAGTGCAACTTGCTGCAAGTATTTCTCACTGAGCTCCTGCCGGTGTGCAACATGGGAGAGTGCCACAGGACCCTCATTCTGGTGTTCAGCCAAATCTACAAGCAATCTTAGGCCGTAACGACCTCGTGTGGAAATTTTCATATGCCTCCCCCCACTTCATGTTCAACCAAGTGTGAGGCCAGGTCCTCGATCAAAACCTGCTTTGCATAATTTACCACTGCATTCTGCAGCAACGCCCATATCTGGTGCGTTTTGCAGGCTTCTGTCCTACTGCAATCCTTACAAGGAACTGGATGAAAGTCACCTTCACTGGCATTCAGTACATCATGGCAAGTAATTCCATTACGAGCAATACGATATCCTCCCTGTACACCTCGCTCTGCAACAACGAGTTTTGCACGCCTAAGGGGAATCATCAATTGCTCAAGATATCCACTGCTGATACCAGTCGCTTCACTGATCGAGCGTATACTGCAATTCTCCTTGCAGGTGGCCAAATAGACCATGGTCTGTAACGAGTATCTACCTTTTGTCGATAATTTCATATCTAGAAGGTATCAGTAGGATATCGCGACGTCAAGCGTTGGAGAGAGGGTAATAATTGTATACAAACGGTTCACCAATCACCCTACATATGATACAATAGCTCCCATAATCATTAGATAGATGGTATACAACAATTCTCTGCTGGAGCAATGCATCAAGGATTTCCTATGAATTTACTTCCATTACTCATATTGCATGGTGTCGGGGCTACAGGGGCACTGGTTTTACGGCGGTTCAGAATACCTGCGGGGACCTTGATCGGAGCCCTTGTTGCAGTAATGATACTCAACAGTGTTCAGTCCTCTCCCACTACCTATCCTGAAGATCTTCGTGTCTTTGTCCAGATCTTCAGTGGCTTGGTGATCGGGACCCGTTTCACTCGTGGTGATATCAAAACGCTGAAAACCATGGTATTCCCGATCATCATCCTGGTTGTGGTACTACTCTCGACCAACCTTCTTTTTGCCTTCATCATGCAACACTTCACCAGCTTGAGTTTTATGACAAGCTTCTTTGCATGTGCACCTGGAGGAGTATCGGATTTGGCGCTTGTGGCTACTGATTTCGGGGCAGTTATGGAACACGTTGCACTTTTGCAGCTCTTCCGTTTGGTCTCCGTTATCATAGTATTCCCCCCAATGATCAGGGCAATGCTCAAGATCGATGACCGAACCTCCCCAGCACAAGCGACAACACGAGTCGGATCATCCAGATCGGTCTCTCCTTCCTGGTTCCTTGCCACTATCGCTTGTGCATTGACCGGTGGTTTGCTTTTCAATGCTGCAGCAATACCTGCAGGTGCAATCCTCGGCTCCATCGTAGGGGTTGCATTGCTGAACCTTGTCAGCGACAAGGCAACCTATCCAAGAATACTGAAAATGTTGGTGCAAATAGCGGCAGGATCCTATATAGGAAGCAGAATCACCGTGCAGACCCTTTTTGAGATCAAGGTGTTGTTGCTCCCTGCACTCATCCTGACCGTTGAACTCTTTTTCATGGCATTTGTAACAGCGGCAATCCTGCACAAGATCTGTTCACTGGACTGGGCAACCAGTCTCTTCTCCTCAACCCCTGGTGGAATCCAGGAGATGGGTTTGATCAGTGATGAATTGGGACTAGAAACCCCCAAAATCGTCCTGATGCATACATTTCGCATCCTGGCGGTCCTGGGGGTTCTTCCCTTGATAGCCGGTCTTTTCGGTGGTATCTAGGCTGGATTATACATGGAAGAGGTGGGGAACTTTGGTTCACTGGTAACATTGAGTACCAGTTTTCTCAACCCTGAGGAGTCTCCACTACTGGGGATATGGGTCATATGCACTTCACATCCATGAAGAAGTGGTAGGACCGCACTCGCTTTCTTGGCATCCTCACTGATCGCGCAACTCATGGCCAGGCAGATGAGTACCTCATCAAGATTCAGGCTAACACCCCTACCCTTGAGTACATCCCTCTTCATCTCTGTCACAGACTGGACGATTGCAGGAGGGATGAGGTCGATCTCGTGATCGATATCCGCAAGGACCTTCACTGCGTTGAGGATCAAGGCAGAGGAAGCGTGCAGGAATGGTGAATTGCAGCCGGTGACGATCCGCCCATCAGGCAATTCAATTGCTGCTGCACATACAATTCCATTTATGCCCTTATTCCGCTCAATGCCTCGCTCGAGGGCTTGCTTGGCTGCAGGGACAACACTGCGGTTTTCACTGGAAAGCTTCGCACCATCCATGATTGACAGGCTTCGCTCGACGGTATCCTTGGTGCCGATACCCTGGACATATTCACAGGCAGCTCGATAGTAGCGCCTGATAATTTCCTGCTCACCAGCTTTCCTGACAACCTCATCATTGATGATACCAAATCCACATCGATTGACTCCCATATCAGTGGGACTCTTGTAAGGACACTCCTCACCGGTAATCTTGCTCAAGATCCGGTTAAGAAGAGGATAGGCTTCCAGATCCCTGGAATAATTGACGGTGATCTGGTTGTAGGCACTTGCATGAAAGTGGTCGATCAGGTTCTTGTCCCCGATATCAGCAGTTGCACTCTCATAGGCAATATTCACCGGATGATCAATGGGCAGGTTCCAGATCGGGAATGTCTCAAACTTTGAGTATCCACTATGCCTTCCTGCCTTATAGTCATGGTACATCTGTGAAAGGCAGGTTCCAAGCTTTCCGGAACCTGGACCAGGACCGGTTACAATAACGACCGGTCTGTCAGTTTCAATATAGGGGTTTGCACCATAACCTTCATCACTGACAATCAGGTCTACATTGTTCGGATAGCCGTGGGTTGCACGATGGGTATAAACGGTAATGCCACGTTGCTCGAGAATGTTCTTGAAGTGGACCGAGCCTGGTTCCTCATCAAAACGGGTAATTACCACACGGGTGACCTTCAACCCCCACTTGGAGAAGTCGTCAATCATCTTGAATACATCCGTATCATAGGTGATACCGAAATCACTCCGCATTTTTCGCCGTTCTATGTCACCACTATGGATACAGATGATGACATCAATCTGTTCCTTGAGTGATTGGAATACACGCATCTTCACATTCGGGTCGAAACCGGGAAGTACGCGTGATGCGTGGTAGTCGAACAGGAGTTTGCCTCCACATTCCAGATAGAGCTTCCCATCACTCTGCTTCACTCTCTCGAGGATGTAATGACGTTGCTCCTCCAGATACTTCTCATTGTCAAATCCAATTGCACCCACGCTTCTTACCCCTTGTACTGCAGTTGCTCTGCTATAGCTTCTTTCGTCCGTTGGTCAAACAATACACCGATAAGCGCCAATGAGAACGGCATGGCAGCCCCTGGTCCTTGTCCGGTAACCAACGATCCGTCCACGATGAACGACTCATTCTCCAGTACCAAACCAGGACAAGTCTCTTCTGTCCCTGGATATCCTGTCACCCTTTTTCCGTCCAACAAGCCGGTCTTGCCAAGGACAACTGCAGGAGCCGCACAAATGGCCGCGACCACCCCACTTTGGGCAGTCTCAATAACCTTCTCCAAAACCTCGAAGGATGCAGCAAGATTCTTCGACCCTTGCCCTCCTCCTGGAAGGACCACACAATCAAATGTCTTTTTCTTGCAGGATGACAGGGTGGTATCAGCATGGACTACAATACCATGAGCACCTTTCACTGCAAGCGTATCAAGGGAAGCAACGGTGACTTTTGCCCCACTTCGCCTAAGCAAATCGATCGGTGTGATAGCCTCGACCTCTTCAAACCCTTCTGCAAGGATTACCAAAACTGAGGGAATCATGATAAGACCTCCATTCTTCACAGCGGCTGGATAATGCCGCCTTCGCTACGAGCCTTGCGAAGTAAATCGCAAGCATGGTGCACTATTCGTTCAGTCTCATCCCAACCAATGCATGCATCAGTTACGGATACGCCATATTTCAAGGTAGATAGATCTTCAGGAATTTTTTGACATCCCTGTTCCAGGTTGCTTTCCAACATAAAGCCACGAATAGCCTTCTCACCCCAGGAAACCTGGTCAATGAGAGAACGCAATACCCGTTTCTGCCTTTCATAGTGTTTTCTGGAGTTTGCATGACTGCAATCGATGATGATTGAGGGATTCACCCCCTCCTTCTGCATAAAGACCCTTGCATTCTCTACATCATCCTCATAGTAGTTGGGGCTTTGGTCGCCACCACGAAGGATCAAGTGACAGCAATCATTACCGGTGGTCCTGAAGATGGCACTGGCTCCAGAGGCATCCATACCAATGAATGATGCCGGTTGATGGGCGCTCTTGATGGCATTGATTGCATTAAACAGGTCCCCACTGGTACTGTTCTTGAACCCAACAGCCACACTCAATCCACTGGCAAGATTTCGGTGGATCTGGCTCTCGGTTGTTCTTGCACCAATCGAAGACCAACTCATCAACTCGTCAATATACTGGGGTATAATGGGGTCAAGTACCTCACACCCTACCGGCAGGCCCAACTTCACGATGTCCAGCAGGAGGGAACGGGCAGCCATGATGCCACCACCGATATCATAGGAGCCATCCATCTTTGGATCGAGAATCAGACCCTTCCAACCACCTACGGTCCTCGGTTTCTCAAAATAGGTCCGCATCACCACAAACATCTCTTCCTCGATCTCGCTTGCAAGCTTCTTGAGCTTCCGTGCATATTCGAGCGCTGCCTTGGGGTCATGCAGAGAACAGGGACCGATGATTGCAAGCAATCGTTGGTCCCTTCCTTGGATGATATCGTTAACCGTCTGACGGCTTCGACGTATGGATTCTGCGGTTTGTTCATCAACCGGAAGCAGGGAGACGACCTGCTGCGGTGTAGCAAGTGGTTCAACCTGCTTGATTCTGATATCTACGTTTGCCATGCTGATTATTCCTTTGGGAAGGTATACCACGTCTCAGCGATGAGGCTCAACCCTTTTCGGCTTCCTTTGCTGTATCATCTTTGCCTCTGGAGTACAGGAATCGCTTGATCTTCTGGGTTGGTGTTCTCTGGAACGGTTCTTCCTGCAACTCAGCACTACTGAGTCGGCTGAAAGCACTCAATTCCTTGTTCACGTCCTCTCTGATTTTCGCGACATATTTCAGGGCTTCATCCTTAGCCTCATTGACATTCAAGGCCATCTTGCTGGCAAAGGCTTCAACGTCGATCTTGATCAATGCCGCCAGACCACCCTGCTCTGGGATAACCAATGACTCAGTGACAAAATCCTGATTGTTTATCACAGACTCGATCAGCTCTGGGTAGATATTCTCCCCTCCACTGCCCAGGATCATGGTCTTTGTCCTTCCCTTGATAGAGAGTCGGCCATGCTTGTCCAGGTGCCCTAGATCGCCTGTCCTGAAATATCCATCCTCGGTGAAGCTTGCCTTGTTCAGCTCAGGATTGTCATAGTATCCCTGCATGACATTCGGGCCCTTCACCAAGATCTCTCCCACTCCGGTCTCCGGATCAGGATCGGCCAGCTTCACATCGACATGCTCAACCAATTTACCGATAACCCCAACATAATGTTTCTTTGGTTTCCCACCAGCGATCAGGGGAGCGGTCTCGGTAAGCCCGTAGCCTATGGCATAGGGGAATTTTGCATCAGCAAGGAATTGTTCTACTTCTCGATCAAGTGGAGCCCCTCCAATACCGAAGAACTTCATATGGCCACCGAAGGTCATCTTCAGTTTCCGACCTATTGCCTTGCTGATCAACTTTCGGGTAAAGGAGTAACGCATCCATTTCTTGATCTTCTCGTTACCCTTGGTAACAGGAAGCACGGCACTTCGGTATACCTTTTCGATAAGCAAGGGAACAGTCATCACAATTGTGGGCTTTACGTCCTTGAGAGCGGGAAGCAGGATTGATGTAACCGGCGGCTTACCCAGATATACAATTTCACAACCACACATAAGCTCCAATATTTGTCCGGTGGTAAACTCATAGACATGGCTTACCGGCAAAATTGAAAGTACCTTGGACTTGTGATTGAGATCTACATACACATCAGTCGATATATCAGCATTCCAAACAAGATTTCCGGGTTTTTTTAAAAA
>NZ_JAEKNT010000476.1 GCF_016406725.1 Sphaerochaeta sp. S2
ACAGTTGACTGTTCAACTCAGGGCCCAATGCTATGAACTGAGTGATGAGATAATCAAAGAGGTGTTTTATTTGCTCCCAACAGGAAGGTAAGTGCAGCATCTGTCTAAGCATTGGGGTCAGATTGTCAACGATAATATCATAGCTTTGCAACAGAATGTCCTGTTTTGACTTCAGATGATAATAGAACGTGGTCTTCGTAATGCCACAGGCTTCACAGATATCATTCACGGTAACTTTCTCATATCCCTTATCCTTGAAAAGCTCATTCCCCTTGGCAATAATCTGTGCCTTCATGTCCATACCACGCTCTCCCTTCGCTCCAAACTCTACCAGAAGCATCCTCATTCAACAAGTGTGCATGATGGATAGCCATATATCGATAAAATTGTATTGACAACTTCTGATTAGCTTGCTAAGGTGTACCCGAGTACTACATAATATTACCAGAGTAATATAACCACCAAGTACTTAATCAGACAACTCAATACAGGAGAGGAACGAAAGATGAAACTTTTAGAACAGACACGCATTGCAGGCATGAAATTGCGAAACCGCACATACATGGCACCGATGGGAACCCAGACAAACGCTGACGGTTCCTTCTCCGACAGATCCATTCGTTACTATGAAGAGCGCGCCAAGGGTGGTTTTGCACTCATTATTACTGGTGCAAATCAGGTTACCATGGAGTATGAAGCAAAGGCATGTAATGTACTTGGTACTGCAAAAGCATTCGAGCAGATGAATTTCCTTGCTCGACGAATCCATAATCATGGTGCAAAACTTTGTATCCAGCTTACCCCAGGATTGGGAAGAATGCAGTTCACCACCGGTGATGTACGACCATACTCAGCAAGTGAAGTCGATTCATTCTGGTTTCCTGAAGTGAAATGCAAGGCCTTCAGCAAAGAGGATATCCAGTTCCTCGTCAGCAAGATGGCAGAAGGCGCAGCAACTGCCAAGAATGCTGGGGCAGATGCAGTCGAGCTACATGGATATGGTGGGTATTTGATGGACCAGTTCCAGTCAACGCTTTGGAACAAGCGCACTGATGAATATGGTGGTAGCTTGGAAAACCGTATGCGTTTCTCAGTAGAGTGTGTGAAGGCAATTCGTCAGGCAGTAGGACCGAACTTCCCGATTCTCTACAAGTTCACCCCGTACCACGGAGTGGAAGGGGGTAGGGAGCTTGACGAAGGAACTGCAATGGCAAAGATACTTGAGGAAGCTGGTGTCGATGCACTCCATGTTGATGTTGGTTGTTATGAGGCTTGGTACAAGGCGATCAATACCGTATATCAACCACCAATGGTACAGTTGCCAGTTGCCGCAGAGATCAAGAAGCATGTTACAGTCCCCGTACTGTCACAAGGGAAAATGCAGAATCCTGCAGATGCAGAAGCTGCCTTGCAGGACGGAAAGGCCGATATGATCGGATTGGGACATATGGCTATCGCTGACCCATACTGGGTCCAGAAGGTCAAGAAGAATGAAACCTACGACATTACTCCCTGTATTGGCTGTAATGAGTGTCTCTTTGCTGGTTTTAGTGGAAAGATTCTGCATTGTGCTGTGAACCCGCTTGCTTTCGCTGAGGATTATTATCCTGTCGGTAAAGATGATTCCAGCAAGCGTATCTTGGTCATCGGTGGTGGTCCTGGTGGTATTGTGGCTGCACTGACTGCAGAGCAGAGAGGCATGCAGGTAGAACTGTGGGAGAAACGAAATGTGCTTGGTGGATTGTTGCTTGCAGCAGGTGGACCACGCTTCAAGAAGGACGTGAAGGACTATGTCGACTACTTGGTTGGAAAACTGCACCGTAGCAGCGTGAAGGTTTCACTTATGAAAGATGGAACTCCTGAAGAAGTACTTGCTGGTGGTTACGACAAGGTGATTTTCGCTACTGGAGCAACGCCTGTTATGCCTCCGATCAAGGGGATTGACCAGGATTGGGTAACCGGGGCCAATGACCTACTGACCAACAAGAAAACCTACGGCAAAAAGGTCGTTGTGGTTGGAGCTGGCTTGGTTGGATGTGAGACCGCTTGTCATTGTGCAGAGAAGGCAGATTCTGTGACCATGATCGAGATGCTCCCTGAGATTCTTGCAACCACAAGACATTGCAAGAACAATGACCAGGCTCTCCGTCAGTTGATCGAGGACTGCAAGGTGAAGAGTGTGACTTCTGCAAAGGTGCTCTCATTTGAAGATGGAAAGGTCATCTATGAGAAGGACGGCAAGAAACATACCCTTGAAGCCGATACCGTTGCAATTGCTGCTGGGTACAAGGCAAATACAGAGTTGTATGATGCACTTTCTGACAAGGTCGACTGTGCCTTGGTAGGGGATGCTGAGAATCCAGATAATATTCTCTCTGCAGTGCACCATGGATTCCACGCAGTCCGCTGTATCTAATCCTTTCATACACATATTTCTCTACAATAGGGGGTGCTTTGCAGCACCTCCTCTTGTATTGAAGTAGGTAATTAGCACAAAAATATAGCGTTAGGAACAGGACTATTCTTCATTCAAGAAAAAAATAACGATTGCTAGTATGAATACTTGACACTAGCAACTATTCATATTATTTTTTCACCGTTCGTTACACGAGGAGTTACTAATGAAGAATGTATTGATCATAGGCGGTGTTGCAGCTGGAGCAACGGCAGCAGCAAGAGCACGAAGACTAGATAATGATGTGAATATCACCCTCTTGGAGGCTGGAGCAGATGTTTCGTTTGCAAACTGCGGCCTTCCTTACTACCTTGGACGGGATATTGAATACCGTTCTTCCTTGATTCTTGCAAGTGAAGAGACGTTTCATGAGCAGTATCGCGTTAAAGTACATACCCATACAGAGGCGCTTGCTATTGACCGTGAGAAGAAGCAGGTCAGAGCTTTGAATAACGTTACTGGAGAGGAGCATGTGTTTCCATACGACTCCCTGATTCTAGCCCAAGGGGGGAAGCCGGTCGTACCACCTCTTCCTGGTGTCAATAAGGAACATGTGTTCCAACTATGGACCCTTGCAGATATGGATAGGATCGACCACTACATCAATGAGAAAGATCCTAAGAAAGCAGTAGTAGTCGGTGGTGGTTTCATAGGCCTGGAGATGGT
>NZ_JAEKNT010000477.1 GCF_016406725.1 Sphaerochaeta sp. S2
GCACAAGTCAGTCACTTCAAAACATCTCTCAGCATTAAAGCAAGTGGGAATCATCGACATGAAAAGAGAAGGAACCAGGGTCAATTGCATATTGACCATGCCTTGCGTGCTGGAGATGATGCACTGCTCAATCAAACCATCAAATATAGGAAAGGAATAACCAACATGGCTAAAGAACGAATCATGTTTGTCTGTATCCATAACTCAGCAAGAAGCCAGATGTGTGAGGCTTTCGTAAAGCACTATGCGAGTGACCGATTTGAGGCACATAGCAGCGGAATAGAAGCCGGAAAACTGAACCCACTGGTTGTCCAGGCGATGGAAGAGATCGGTATCTCCATGGAAGGCCATTATGCAAAACCTGCCCAGGAGTATATCGATAGGAATGAAGCATTCGACTACGTTGTGACAGTTTGTGATGAGAGCAACGCCGAACGTTGTCCTATGTTCCCAGGCAAGAGTGAACGTATGCATTGGGGGTTCCCCGATCCAAGTACCATAACCGGTAGTGATGAGGAAAAGCTGGAAGGGATCAGACCAATACGTGATGCAATCCACACTCGAGTCACTGACTGGCTCGCTTCCTGCTAGTGATCTGAGCTTGCCTCCAACCAGGAGAGGAAATCCCCAGGAGGAAGTGGCCTTGAGAAATAGTACCCTTGCACATAGGAGATTCTGTTGCTTTTCACCATCTCCAGCTGTTCGAGGGTCTCTACCCCTTCAGCAATGACTTCTTTTCCGAGGCGCTCCAGCATTCCTGCAATAAGGGAAAGCAACTCATAACTGTTTGTTGTATTCGAAACGACACTTCGGTCAATCTTCACCACATCAAAGGGGAGGTTGACCAATGAATCAAGGTTGGCATAGCCGGTTCCAAAATCGTCCAGGAAAAACCTGACTCCCATATTTCGTAGCGCTTGCCATGACTTTGTCACAACTGGATCACTTGAGAGCACCATTGACTCTGTCACTTCAAACCCTATCTTCTTCGCATCGATTCCCCTCTGGCTTAAAATATCCAGCAACCTACAAGCAATATCGCCTACTGCAAGATCCTCAGCAACGATATTGATAGAAACATGGCTCAGGCGTTCCTGTATACTGGGATGTTCTATAAGGAAGGCACATACTTTCTGCAGCATAATCTCCGTATACATGCTTATCAGACCGGCTTGTTCTGCAAGGGGAATAAACTCTCCAGGTGAAATAATCCCCATCCGCTCATCCTGCAATCGCATCAAGGCTTCAGCAGCAACTGGTTTGTTGCCATCTACATCCATGATCGGCTGGAAGTAGACCTGTATCATGTCTTGCTCCAACAACGCCTTTCGGAGGATTGAAAGGATATCAAGTCTTCTCTGACGCACCCCGATGAGCTTCTGGTTGAAGATGATGACCGGCTGCCTTCGCTTCTCCTTGATCTCCGTCATGGTAAAGGAGAGAGACTCAACAACCTCATCAACCGTATTTTTCTGCAAGGGAATTTCAACGATGGCAATATTCACATGAAAGGAGACCTGAGTCTCCCCAATGGTACACCCCTTTGCAGTCTTTTCTTTGATTATGTTCACTTCCCTGACCAGCTCATTGTGTGTCAACCAGGGAAACATCAGAATAAAGCGGTTGCCCCCAATACGGAAAATCTCAGCTTGTTCATAGGTGGTTTTCAGAAAATCAGCAAAGGAGCGCAGAATTGCATCTCCCCCATCTTCCCCATAACGTTCGTTGAGCAGGCGAAAGTTCTCGATATCCAGAAGTAAGATGGTCCTGTGTTGATGAGAGGAAATACCTTTATTGAGTACTTCCATAAATGCCTGATTGTTTGGGATCCTGGTCAACCAATCCAACAGCAACTCCCTCCTCTGCCAAGAGAGAAAACTGAGTAGCAACATGAAGGCACTACTGAGGGAGAGCATATATGGTTGTCGGAACACCTCAAACAGAACCAAGGAGAACAACAAGAACAATGCAGTGAGTACCATGATGGCCCGTTCATGCCATTCGATATGCTTCCATCGCACCAAGGCGGCATAGAACTCTACCAGAACAAAGAGCGTACTGAGACCAAGCATGAGTGGTATCCCAGAACCTCCGATTATCAGCAGATCTGGGGAGAAAACAAACAATCGATTCAGGAATAGATCAATAAAGGAAGCGATACAGAACAACACAAGCAAGGATCTCTGTACATGGAAGAGTACTGTATAGCTCGTTTTTGAAAGAATCCGTTTTTCAATACTGTTCATCCAAACGAATATCAACAGTGGAATAGAAACAATATGGAGAATTGTTACCAAACGAGCAATGGCTGGAGAAAATGGGAAAAGACCACGTATATGGACATGGCTGAGCAGGGCAAGGACAAGGTATCCAATATAGGCACCTGCCACCCCTGCGGCATCTACATCATGGTAATTGATCACTGAAGAGGATCCCTTCTGATTTACTACGATGGAAACGACTACTATCAGTAAGAACAACTCCATCACCACAAGTTCCATGCACCCTGCCCCCTAGAAGATCAACCATTAGTGTCTGCAGCCTGTCATCCCCAGAAAATACTGGAGGACCCGAGTATCATTCGTCAATTCCGGATGAAACGCAGTCACCAGCATCGTATCATATCTTGCTGCAACGCTGAAGCCATCATACTCTGCTAACATGTGTACATTTTTGTCCGCTCCATGAATGATTGGAGCACGGATAAACGTCATGGGAATTTCGCCAATGCCCTCGAACATGCCAATGGAGGAAAAACTCCCAAGCTGCCGTCCGAATGCATTCCTTCGGACAGTGATAGGCATGAGCGCAAAATGGGTATTGACCTCTCCCTCCAATTCACTCGCGAGCAGTATCATGCCGGCACAGGTACCCCATACCGGCAATCCCTGAGCGATCAAATCCATGAGGGGGTAATAGAGGTCAAGTTCCCTGAGAAGGCTACCCATGACTGTGCTCTCCCCACCAGGAAGGATCAAGGCATCAAACGGAGTCTGTAGATCTTGGG
This sequence comes from Sphaerochaeta sp. S2, assembly GCF_016406725.1. Taxonomy (GTDB): domain Bacteria; phylum Spirochaetota; class Spirochaetia; order Sphaerochaetales; family Sphaerochaetaceae; genus Sphaerochaeta. The sequence continues at coordinate 3,008 of NZ_JAEKNT010000477.1, forward strand.
GACTGCGAATCTCAAGGGAAGAGACCCCCAGCTTGTTCAATGCGTGAACATGCTCTACAAACCCTCCTTGCAGTGCTAATACACCAACTCTCATACGCCACGCTCAGCCATAAGAAGGGCAATTTCCTGTTCATTGATACCAATCATGGCTTCTCCCAGATTCTTTGAGAGCTCAGCCAACATCTTGGGATCTTGATAATTCGTAACAGCCTTCACAATGGCATTTGCCCGTTTCTTTGGATCTCCAGACTTGAAGATGCCCGAACCCACAAACACTCCTTCTGCTCCAAGCTGCATCATCAGTGCAGCATCAGCAGGGGTAGCTACCCCACCGGCAGCAAAGTTGACTACCGGAAGCTTTCCACTCTCAAACACAATACGCAAT
>NZ_JAEKNT010000478.1 GCF_016406725.1 Sphaerochaeta sp. S2
GCTTTCTCTGCATTCTGTGGAAGGGACACTCCGGTCAGGGATTGCATATTCAAGGTTGATGAATCTCTGATGATAATACCATCCAAGGGAATCTTCTATGCTGCCAGCACCCTGATGATGCTTCCAACTGCAACCGATTCACTGTCGACCATCTCCAGTTTTCCTTCGCTGATGATCCTTGCCTCATCTGCTCTCAGGTCAAGGACCCCCATTACCGCATTCCTGCTCTTCTGCACTGCACGGTCCTGGAAGAACTCCCCGATAAGGTAGAGCAACATTACAGCAGATGCTTCCCCTGTCTCTCGGATGGCGAGAGCTCCTAGGGTGGCAATACTCATGAGGAAATTCTCATCAAACACCTTTCCGTGCAACAGGTTTGTCCCTGCCTTGATAAGCACTGAGTATCCGGCAATGAGATAACTGGGAATGAAAAGCAACGGGATTTCAAGGAAGAAGGCAAGGGCAAAGAAGAGTGCAGAGAAAGTGATGCGTATAAGCATACGCAATGAGGTATGTTTTCCCTGGTTTGGCTGGGATGAAACCTTCAAGGCAGGTTCCACGCGTTTTGCTTCTGCTATCAGTGATTGAAAGAATGCATCATCCCTGTCATCGGTACTTTGGACGTGAATCTGTTTTTTTGCATAGTCAACCCGTGCCCGTTTTACGCCTTCCACCTTATTCAGGTTTTCTTCTATGGTGGCAGCACAGGCAGCACAGTCAAGATTTTGTACATTCCAGATACACTTGTCGGCCATGTAAGTCTCCTATCTTTTCAATATATGAACATATATTCATATAATATGTTTCGCTTCCTTTTGTCAAGAGGAGAAAAAGAAGATGAGCAAGCGCTGTTTGTATGATAGAATTGTCATACCTGCGAAAGGGATTGGGGCTCTTTTCGTATGGATTTTTTTTGGACAGAGGAAGCCTTTTAAGGCTCCTGAAGGAGTTATCATGTTGGAACAGCTGAAAGAAGAAGTGTGTGAAGCAAACCTGTTGCTTGAGCACTATCGCTTGATCACCTTCACCTGGGGTAATGTATCTGCGGTTGACCCAAAGCGTGAGTTCATGGTCATCAAACCCTCCGGGGTCCCTTATGAGGACCTTACCGCCGACAAGATGGTGGTGGTGGAACTTGCAACCGGCAAGATTGTGGAAGGTTCCTACAACCCCTCTTCCGATACCCCTACCCACCGCTATCTATTCAACCATTTTGGAGAGATCAAGGCGGTTGTACACACCCATAGCCGATGGGCAACCATTTTTGCCCAAGCTGGACGGGGTATCCCGGCCCTCGGCACCACCCATGCTGATTATTTCTATGGGGAGATTCCCTGCACCAGGGAGATGGAAAACAAGGAGATTGAGACAGCCTACGAGGAAGAGACCGGTAAGGTCATCGTTGAACGGTTTGCCTCCCTTGATCCTCTTTCAATCCCAGCGGTACTGGTTCACAGTCATGGCCCATTTACCTGGGGTTCCAGTGCAAAGAAGGCAGTGGAGAATGCAGTAGTGCTGGAGGAGGTGGCCAACATGGCCTATCACACAGTGCTGTTGGAACAGAATCCTAAACGGACGATGGACCAGGTCCTGCTGGATAAGCACTATCTGAGAAAACATGGAAAGAATGCCTACTATGGGCAGAAGAACCAGGAGTAAGCTATGAATAATATTGCACAGGTCCGCTTGGGGCTGGTCGCGGTAAGCCGCAGTTGCTTTCCCAAGGCTTTGAGTGAACGAAGAAGGAAAGCAGTAAAGGAAGCATATCAGGATCCCATTTACGAATGCCCTATTACCGTTGAGGATGAGAAGGATATGCGCGCTGCGTTGGAAGATACCATGAAGCACGAGGTCAATGCCCTGGTGGTATTCTTGGGTAACTTTGGCCCGGAGACTGCCGAGACCCTGCTTGCCAAATACTTCGACGGACCGGTGATGTATGTTGCCGCGGCGGAGGGAGACGGGGATTTGCATGATGGCAGGGGGGATGCTTTCTGCGGGATGCTCAACTGTTCCTATAATTTGGCATTGCGCTCCTTGCGTGCACATATCCCTGAGTATCCTGTCGGTACTGCCCGGGAAGTTGCCACCATGATCGAGGAATTCATCCCGGTTGCAAGAGCCGTCATATCCCTCAAGCAATTGAAGATTATCTCCTTTGGTCCAAGACCACAGGATTTTATGGCATGCAATGCACCCATCCAGGGATTGTTCGATCTCGGGGTGGAGATCGAGGAGAACAGCGAGCTTGACCTGCTGGTCGCTTATAACAAACACAAGGATGACAAGCGCATTGATTCCCTGGTGAAGGAGATGGCAAGTGAAATCGGCAGCAGTCCCTACGAGGGGATCCTGCCCAGGCTTGCCCAATATGAGTTGACATTGCTTGACTGGGTTGAACAGCACAAGGGGGACCGCCAGTTTGTTGCCTTTGCGAACAAGTGCTGGCCAGCATTCCAGACGGAGTTTGGCTT
>NZ_JAEKNT010000479.1 GCF_016406725.1 Sphaerochaeta sp. S2
CCACCGGTCCATATACAATGTATGGAGTCAAGTACTCACATATTTTGATGCCTTTATTGTTGGTCTGACTGCTACTCCTGACAACCGTACATTTGCATTTTTCCATGAGAACATCGTCAGCGAATATTCCCGTGAGCAAGCTATCATTGATGGAGTCAACGTAGGCGAGGACATTTTTCTCATTGAGACGCAGATTGGAAAGAATGGGGCACATCTGAGCATGGAACAGGTGGTTGAATACCGAGATCGTCTCTCCAGGGAGAAGCGTTGGAAGCAGCTTGATGAAGATGTTGATTATCAACCGTCACAACTTGATATGGATATCGTCAACCCAAGTCAGATCAGGACAGTCATTCGCGCTTTCCGTGAGAATATCTTCACTACGCTATTTCCCAGAAGAAAGGAAGTACCCAAGACTCTCATATTTGCGAAGAGGGACAGTCATGCAGATGATATCGTACAGATTGTCCGAGAGGAATTTGGAGAGGGAAATAATTTCTGCCGTAAAATTACCTATTCAGTTGAGAACCCTGAATCGGTGCTCAGGTCCTTCCGTAACGACTATAATCCACGTATTGCAGTCACTGTCGACATGATTGCTACAGGAACGGATGTCAAGCCGATCGAGTGCCTTCTATTCATGCGGGATGTACGAAGCAAGAATTATTTCGAGCAGATGAAGGGGCGTGGTACTCGTGTTCTCGACAAGGATGATCTCCAGAAAGTAACACCTTCCGCCACCGAGAACAAGGACCATTTCGTCATCGTGGACGCCGTTGGTGTGACGAAGTCAACAAAATCTGATACCAGACCGTTGGAGAGCAAACCTTCAGTCAGTATGAAAGATTTGATAATGAGTGTGGCCCTTGGCGCGCATGATGAAAAATCACTCACATCCTTGGCAAATCGTATAATCCGGCTTAACAGCAAATTGGACCCTGCTGAAAGAAAACAATTTGCTAAGAAAGTTGGAATGACTGCTGGAATGCTGGCCGAGAGCCTGCTAAATGCCTTTGATGAGGATGTCCTCTGTGAAACTGAACCGAGATACGGAGAACATGAAAAGAGAGAACAGATACAAAATATCTTAATCGAGGAAGCGGTAGCGCCTTTCAATTTTCCCGAGGTACGTGAGTACATAGATACCCTTCGAAAGCGCCATGAACAAATTATCGACAATGAGAATCTTGATAAAGTCACCTTTGCTGGATTTGATGCCCAGAATGAAGAGGATGCCAATCGCATTATTTCCACCTTCCATGACTTCATCGAGGAGAACAGGGATGAGATTTTAACATTACGCATCATCTACAGCGAGGAATATAAGGATCGGCCAATGGTCATTGAGCAGTTGAAGGCTTTATATGAGAAATTGAAAACAAATGGCGTTACGGTTGACCGATTATGGGATTGCTACTCGATCAAGAAGCTTGATAGAGTGAAGCGCGGTGCGATGGCGAAATTGACGGACCTCATCTCACTCATCCGGTTTGAGATGGGTTATTCGGAAAACCTCACCCCGTTCGCAGATAAGGTCAACTACAACTTTATGCAGTGGACGCTTCGTAAAAATGCTGGATCAGTACATTTCACGGAGAAGCAGATGGAATGGCTGAGATTGATCAAGGACCATATAGCAACGTCTCTGAGTATTCTACCTGATGATTTGGACTTGACTCCATTTGATCGTAATGGTGGATTGTTGAGTTTCTATGATGCGTTTGGGGACAGTTATAAGGAAGTGCTACAAGAAATGAATCAAAAAATGGTTGTCTAATATGATATATTATAAAAATATAGTAAATAAAATCTCTATTCCTAATACGAAGAAAACAAAGCAAAAAGAGTACTTAGAAACCGGCAATCTACCGATTATTGATCAAGGCAAAGTTTTAGTCGGGGGGTACTCTAATGACGTTTCTAATATGCTTGACTGTAAACTCCCTGTAATTATATTCGGCGACCATACTAAATGCGTTAAGCTTATTAATTTCCCATTTGGAGCAGGGGCTGATGGAATCAAGGTATTACAGCCAAAAGAAGGTCTTTCAGCGAGCTTTCTTTACTATGCAACTTATTACTTAACTTTTCTGATCGAGGATAAAGGCTATGCGCGACATTACCAACAAATAGAAAAATGTAAAGTTTCGATTCCATTGCCAAGTGAACAAATAAGTTTAGTTAATCGTATTGAAGAGCTTTTCTCAGAGCTAGATAAGGGTGTAGAAACCCTAATGACCATTAAGAAGCAGTTGGAAGTCTATCGGCAGGCGGTGCTGAAAGAGGCATTTTCCCAAATTGAAAATAAAAAGAAGATTCGTGAAATGTCGTGTTTCGTGACAAGTGGATCCAGGGGTTGGGCGAAATATTACTCTGATCAAGGCTCTTTGTTCATTCGCATCGGCAATCTCACACACACAACAATAGATATTATTTTGGATGAAACTCAATATGTTAAGTTACCTGAAAAAGCGGAAGGAATACGTTCAAGACTACAGCCAAACGATATTCTTGTTTCGATTACCGCCGATTTAGGTAGTATTGGTTTAGTTCCAGAAAATATTGAAGAAGCCTATATAAATCAACATATCGCAATGATAAGGTTAAAGAACCCAAGTCAAGGGAAGTTAGTGGCGTGGTACTTACGAAGCGAATATGGTCAAAAGGATCTATTAAAAAACAAACGTGGTGCAGGTAAATTTGGTCTAGGCTTGGATGATATACGTAATTCTGAAGTTCCAAATATTTCGGAACACGAAGCAGTCTTAATTGTAAAGAAAATTGAAATGCAATTGTCAGTTTGTGATCGTATCTCACATACCATCAATACTGCATTTGGCCAGGCTGATGCAATGAGAAAGAGCATATTGAAACATACCTTTGAAGGAACGTTAAGTTTATGAGTGACTATTCAACAGCTATAGTGTCAAAAGTTTGGGGGATGTGTAGCCCTCTCCGTGATGATGGGGTTTCATATGGTGACTATCTTGAACAGCTTACATATCTGATTTTCTTGAAGATGTCGGATGAGTATTCCAAGCCTCCGTATAAAAGAGAAACTGGAATTCCTTCAGGTTGTACCTGGGCAGACATGAATACACTCAAGGGAGCAGAATTAGAAAATCAATACAAATCCACCTTGGAAAAATTGGGTGAACAAGGAGGTATCCTTGGAAAGATTTTCATGGGTGCAACGAACAAGATCAGCAATGCTGCCATCCTGTATCGCATCGTCCAGATGATTGACTCTGAACGGTGGGTTGCGCTTTCTTCCGACGTCAAGGGTGAAATTTATGAAGGTTTGCTTCAGAAAAATGCCGAGGACGTGAAAAGTGGAGCGGGACAGTATTTCACTCCTCGTCCTCTTATACGGGCTATGGTCCGATGCATCCGACCTGAACCCATGAGAACCATAGCAGACCCCTGCTGTGGTTCGGGAGGCTTTTTCCTTGCTGCTCAATCCTTCCTCGCAGACCCTGAGAATTATTCTCTTGATCGTGAACAGAAAGAGTTCCTCAAGAATGACACATTTTGGGGAAATGAGTTAGTGCCTTCTACTTTCAAGTTGTGTCTGATGAACTTGTATCTACATAACATAGGTGATATCTATGGTAACCTTCCTGTCACTCTTGGTGATGCATTGCTCACTGATCCAGGGAAACGTGTGGACTATGTACTGACAAATCCTCCATTCGGGAAAAAGTCTTCCATCACTTTTACTAATGAGGAGGGTGAACAGGAAGATGAAGACTTGGTATACAACCGTCAGGACTTCTGGACTACCAGCTCCAATAAACAGCTGAATTTTGTACAGCACATCAATACGATTCTGAAAGCTACGGGAAAAGCTGCAGTAGTGGTCCCTGATAATGTTCTGTTTGAAGGTGGTGCAGGAGAGATTGTACGAAAGAAATTACTTGAAATCACAGACCTCCATACCATTCTGCGCTTGCCCACAGGGATTTTCTATAAACCAGGTGTCAAGGCGAATGTTATATTTTTTGACAAATGTCCTGCGAGTGCGGAGAAGCAAACTAAGGAAGTATGGGTGTACGATTTCCGGACAAACGTCCATTTTACACTCAAACAACATCCATTGGCCGATGAAGATTTGAATGATTTTGTGAAATGTTATAATCCTTCTAATCGGTATGACCGAAAGGAAACATGGTCAGAAGATAATCCTGATGGACGTTTCCGAAGGTTTGACGTTAAGCAAATTCTTGAGCGTGATAAAACGAGTATGGATATTTTTTGGATTAAGGATAAATCCCTTGCCGATTTGGACAGCCTTCCTGATCCTGCCGTCTTGGCTTCAGAGATAATTGACAATCTCCAGAGTGCGCTTGATAGTTTTAAAGAGCTGGTTGATCAATTGAAAGGATGAGTCTTAATGATGATTCAATGTGGTTTCCGATTCTATCCTAGGAATGGTATTTGTATTATTTATAACAAAAAAGGAGAAGCAAAATGAGTCAAATGATTAAAAGAGGAAACGAGCTCATCAGGATTTGCCCAAGCAACAAACAGAAAATAGAATATTCAACGAGTGATGGAAGGTCTTGGAGTACAAGGTATTCAAGCAGTACTTGTGGTGATTTTTCTGATCTCACCGATAACGGCAGAGAGATTTTAGCGATGACATCGAAAGGATTGTACTATTCAACAAGTGATGGCCGTTCTTGGTCAAAACGAAGTTAGACAGAAAGCATTGATCAGTAAGTCCTTAGTATTTGAATCTCTCGTTTTCCACGCTTAGTGATAGCCCCTTAATTTCAATTTTGGAAAGGCTTTTATCTATAGCCTAATAAAGGTTGTTTATATGAATATAAAAGAGAAAATCTCGATCGAGTATCAACGCATAGAAAGCATAGTCACAGAAGAAAACCCGCTTATAGAAGGGGCGATAAAAGATGGAGTTCTGAACGAGAATGTATACAGGCATTCTAAACATAAATGCTGTTTCATCCTGAAAGAACCGTTTGACGATTTTGACGACGAAGCAGAGTATGGAGGAGGCTGGGATTTCTCAGCAATTCTCTCTTACTGGGAACCAGATAAGGGAAGGCGAGACTCTACCTTAGCTCGCTGTTCAGCTATAGCCTATGCAATCAATCATGATTTTTGTGATACAAATTTCCTGACATCAGAACAGTTAAAAGAGGGGCTGAGTATGTGTTATTGGATAAATCTCAATAAAGCTCCTTCTAGAAGCACAACATTGCAAAATGCTTCGTTCAAGAGGAAGGCTGAGCTGTGGAGTCCCGTTGTCCATCTACAACTGCTGGACGCAAGTCCAGATATCATAATTTTTGGAAATACTTGGGATATGCCATTTCATGAGTATCCATTCACTGACGTTGACAACACCAAGAAAAAATATACAGATGAATCAGGAAAGTGGTGGGCAGAGATTACTAAAACGACAGATGGGAGAGTTCACGTGAATACATATCATCCTGGCCGAAAAGGGATCGAATATGAATCCATGGTGGTTGATGGGATTAAGGATTTTTTAGGTTGAGAGATTCACAATAGTGCTCCTTGGAAAAATTGTGAAGCTTGATGTAGTGTCTTTTATTGTTAACTATCGTTTAGTAATTTTAAACCAATGTTCACAACTTAAGAAAACCTGAGGTTTGAGCAACCCCTCAAGTCATATTTAATTGTATTATTTGCAATAAATTAAGACTCTTTTTGCCAAATGTTATATAATAACAATATCATAATTGTATAACTGAGGGCA